>NZ_JBEZGQ010000106.1:0-14691 GCF_040650095.1 Actinoplanes sp. NPDC048791
GCAGGCGCCGGGTGCGGCTGTGGCGGCGCAGGGTGCGGCTGCTGAACCGCAGCCGGTGCGGCGCCACGGTGTGCAACCTCCGGCAGTGATGCTCCCTGATCGTCAGGCGCGCAAGGTGACGACGGCGTCGATGCCTGTCGGTTCGGCTGCGTCGAGGCGGGACCGGCCGCCACTGGCATCTGCGAGCTTGTCGACCAACGCCAGCCCGAGTCCGGTGCCGCCGGTACGTGCTCCCGGTGCCCGCCAGAACGGTTGCAGTGCCCGCACCCGCTGCTCCGCGCTGAGTCCGGGCCCGGCGTCGATGACGTGCAGTTCTACGCCGTCGTCGTCGACGTGCCAGGTGACAGTGACGGCGGTGCCGGCCGGAGCCACGTCGAGGGCGTTGGCGATCAGGTTGTCGAGGATCTGTTCCAGCGCGCCGGGGATGACCTGAGCCGTGACCTGGTCCGGTCCGCTGACCGCGAGAGCGATGCTCTGGGCCTCGGCCACCGGTCGCCAGACGGCGGCCCGGGCCGTCACCGCGGCACTGATCGGCACGGGTTCAGCGGGTGCGGCCTCGTGCTCGCTGCGGGTCATGGCCAGCAGGGTGTCCACCAGAGTGGCGAGCCGGTCGGCCTCGTGCACGGCTGCCTGGAGGTTGGCTTCCCCGCCCGCGGTGATGTCCGGTTCCAGGTTCTCCAGCCTGAGGCGCAGTGCTGTCAGGGGGGTCTTGAGCTGGTGGGAGGCGTGTCCGACGAAGGACCGCTGGGCCGTGATGAGCTCCTGCAGGCGTACCGCTGTGGTGTTGAAGGTATCCGCGAGCCGGCGCAGCTCGGGCGGGCCGGTGGTGGTCGACGCCGGGGTGGTGGATCCTTCGGCGAGGCGGCGGGTGGCGCGTTCCAGTTCCCGTACGGGCCGGCCGATCCATCGGGCCAGCGCGAGGGCGATGAGTGCTCCGCAGACCAGTACGGCCACGCTGACGCCCAGGAGCACGAGCTGGAACTGGTGGATCCGGGCGGTGAGCGGCGCGCTGGAGACGCTGACCTGCAGAGCGCCTTGCGACGGTTTGCCGGGATGGATCGGTACGGCGACGGTCATCCGTCCGGCGCTGATGTCGCTGATCACCGGGGTGTGACTGGCCAGCACCCGGCTCAGGTCCGGTGCGGGCGAGCCGTCGGTACGGGTGGTGATGACCGGATCTCCCTCGGCGTCCGTCAGGTCGATGCCGGCGTTCCAGCGCTGTGCGGCGTCGTTGACCAGCACATCGACCTGTTTCTGCTCTGCAGTGCGCATGGCGGTGTCGATGAACGCGGCGAGAGTTTCCGCGTCGTGCTCGAGCTGGGCCAGGGCGTGCTGCTGTTCACCGCGCTGGTAGACGTAGCCGAACGGCAGAGCCAGGCCGGCCAGGACCACCAGGGTCAGCGACAGGTAGGTCAACAGCAGACGGCGGATCACAGGCATCGGTACGGGTGGTCCGGCCGGTCGAGTTCAACCATGAGGCGGCTTGCTCCGTATCTGTTACCGCGGCGGGTTCGCCGGTCGAGGAGGCATCGTGCGGGTTTTGCTGGTGGAGGACGACGAGTCGATCGCCGAGCCGCTCGCCGAGGGGTTGAGCCGTTATGGCATCACCACGGATCGGGTCGGCACCGGCGCCGCGGCGCTGAGCGCCCCGCTCGGCGACTTCGTGCTGCTGGACCTGGGCCTGCCCGACATCGACGGCATCGACGTGTGCCGGCGGCTGCGGCAGGTCAGCGACGTCCCGATCATCATGCTGACCGCCCGCGGTGACGTGACCGACCGGGTCCTGGGACTGGAGATCGGCGCCGACGACTACCTGCCGAAACCGTTCAGTACCCGCGAGCTGGTCGCCCGGATGCGCGCCATCGGTCGCCGTACCCGGGCCGCCCCGCCGCAGGCGAAGGCTCCGGAGAGCCGGCTCGGGCCGTTGCAGATCGACGACCGTACCCGGCAGGCGCTGCTGTCGGGGGTTCCGCTGGCGTTGACGCCGAAGGAGTACCAGCTGCTGGCCCTGCTGGCGGCCGATCCCGGGGCGGTCGTGGAGCGGCGCCGGATCCTGGAGACGGTGTGGGAGCCGAACTTCTTCGGCCGCGGCAAGACCCTGGACTTCCACATCGCGACGCTGCGGCGCAAGCTCGGCGATCCGCGGTGGATCGAGAACCGGCGCGGGATCGGGTTCCGGCTCGTCGTGCCCACCGGCGAGGTCGAGGGTCCGCCGGGCGGCTGGGGGCCGTGACCGCCCGGCGGACGCCTCATACCGGCCGTGCGGACAGCCGGCCGTCGCGGTGCCCGACCAGCAGCCACGGCTGCCGGCCGGCCCCGAGCACGGTGATCGTTTCCGGATCGTTGACCTGAGCCGGGCCGGCGTGGTAGCCGGCAGTGGCGTAGCTGTGCCGGTCCAGCCGTGACCCGTCCGAGATGGTGAAAACCGATCCGTCGATCACGACGGCGTCGTCCACGGAGTCGGCCCCCGGCACCGACCAGCGCGCCACCACTCCCTCGCCGACCACGATCTCCTTGACCCCGCCCTCACCGGCCACGAAGAGCCGATCGTGGTGCAGCCACAGACGCTCCGGAAGCTCGCCCTGGTCCATCCGCCATCGCGTCTCACCCGAGGGTGTCGTGACGAGCAGGTCACCGCGGTGCCCGGCGATGGCCCGGTCGCCGTTGGCCAGGAACGCCGCCGCACGGGCCGCACCACCGAACAGGCCGAGCAACGTGCCGGTGCGCGCGTCGAGTTCCACGGTTCCGGCATTGGTGGCCAGCAGCACCCGCGTCGCGGTGGTGTCGGCCGAGATGCGGTGGGGGCAACCGGGCATGCGGGTCTCCCACACCAGCCGTCCCGCGGTGTCCATCCGGAACATCCGGCCGTCCGCGGTACCGGCGATCACCCCGCCGGGCACCGACGCCAGCCGCCGGATCGCGGCGAAGCCGGTCGGGTGATGATCCTCGACGACCAGTGTCCAGTCGAGGTCGCGGCACAACCGGACCACGGCGAGACCCGCGTCGGTCGCCACGTAGGCCGCGGCGGGATCCTCGACGGTCGGTTGCATGTCCCACACGGTGCGAGCGGCCAACTGTGCCGTCACCGCGGTCCCCGCCGCGCCGGACGTGTCTGTCTGGGCGACCGGCGGACCCTCGTCCAGGATCGAGAGCACCTCGCCGGTGGCCGCGTCGACTGTCGCCGCGCACAGCCAGCTGCCCCGGACGAACTGCACCACGAACACCCGCCGGCCGAACTCGTACGCGATCCGCACGCCGGCCATCCGGCCGCCGCCGGCCTCCCGCAACGCCGCATCCACCGCTCGGGCGACGCTCGCCGATGACCACGTCTCCTGTGCTGCTGTCTCTGCCATGCCAACCTCCACCGCAGTAGCCGTACGCAGCAGGAGACGGGCCGTCAGGGCAGTGCGGATTTGTGCTTGGACAGACTCTGACCGGCTCCTGGACGATTCCTGTATCTGCGCCCCACCCGACCGCGCCGGCCCCGGACGCCACCCGGAGGACCGGCGGTCGCGACTGCCAGGAATCGGCCAGGGGACAGCCAGGCTTCCGCCGGCGGCTCGACCGGGCGATGCGATCCCACGTACTGCCCGGCGACACCCGCCGCGCGGTGGCGACATGGCATGCCGGAGCGGCGTCCAGCAGTTGGAGGACTCGATGCGCAGAAGTCTGTTGGTCGCGATCACTGTCGTCGGCGTTGCCGTGCCCCTGAGCGCCGGCACCGCCCTGGCGATGGCCGACGACTCCGCGGAACGGCGGAGCACCTCAGCCGGTTTCGAGATCGAGATCGACCCGGAACTCGACGCCCAGTTCGGCCCGCGACCCGTCAACGCTGTCCAGGCCGCGGCCATCGTGACCCGGCAGTTCCCCGGCGCACGCGTGCTCGAGGCCGAACTCGACGAGCGGGCCGGCGGCCCGATCTGGGAGATGAAGTTCCAGCTGCGCGGTGATGAGAACGAGGTGGAAGTCGACGCAGTGACCGGGGCCATCCTCGGCGGCGGTGATCAGGGGGACGACGACGGACGCGACGACGACTGACCCACCGCGCTCAAGCGGGCCCCGGCGATCAGGTCACAGGCCGCGCATGCGGTTGTTGCGGGCGTCGTGCGTCAGCTCGGCGAGGCCCAGGTGCTCGAGCAGCGGCGGCAGGTACATGCCGAACCGGCCTCGATAGCCCTTGCGGAGCCCGTACCAGCCGCCGACCGGATTGTCCGGGGAACGGCCCCAGGCTTCGACGGTGCCGTCGGCGGCGGGTTTGTTCTCGTCGGCGGCGCCCAGCGGCACCCAGCCGTCCTGTTCCCGCAGCCAGGCGTGCAGGTCATCGACGGCGCGGGCCTGGTAGGTCAGCTTCGTCGACCCGACCTGACAGACGAGCGTGGCCGGGTCGGTGGTCTCGTCGCGGTAGATGGTGTACTGCGACGAGCCGGGCGCTGTCTGTAACAACCACGGATCGTCCTTCGTCCCCGCCGCCATGGCCGGCCCCTTTCGGCGTGTTGTTCCTCCGACTGTAGACAGGCTGCGTCGTCGCCGGGGCGGATCTCCCGTACGAGCCTCGCCCCGGGAGTCGCCGGCCCGGATACAGACAGCGGCCACATCTTTGCAGAGTCAGCGTCCCGGTCGCAGCCCGGCCGGGCCGCGTGCCTGGTGCGGGGACTGTCTGGTTTGGGCATTGGCGCCATGTGAACCGGGGTCGCCGCGCGATCACCCGGAGCGGACCCTGGCCGCACGACACATCGGTCGTTCTGAATGCATGGGGGCATTCCATGATCGTGCTGGCTCGTGCGTGGCGTACCCGGCCCGGATTTCCGGTGCTCGCGGCTCTCGTCCTGCTTCTGCTGATCTCCTCGGCCGCCTTCGGGCCGCCACCCGCCCAGGCCGCGCCGGCCCGGCCGGCGCCTGTCGCGCCACCCGGCCCGGGACCCGTTGACCGCCCACTGCCCGCTGACACCGTCGCCAACCATGGGCTGAAGCCCGGCGCGCGGCCACCTGTCGTGCCACCCGGTCTGAAAGCGGCCGGCGCGCAGCGCAAGATCTCGCCGCGCGCGCTGGCGGAGGCGCGGGACGAGCCGCCCACATCGGACGATGGGGCGACCAACGTGTTGCTGCGCCCCGGCTTCGCCTTCGAGGACACCTCACTGGTGGTCTACTTCGACGCCGCCGCGCCCGGGGTCTCGAGCTGGACCTCGTGGAAGGCCACCGTCTACGACCCGGAATCGGGAACCGCACAGGAATCCGTGGCACTCACCGCGGCCGACGTGTCGACCTGCACCAAGCCCCGTAAGTACTGCAAGACCTTCGGGGCCGACCAGGGCTGGGTGCTGACCGGCGACCACCCGTACTTCGTGACCGTGTCGGTGACGCTCGCCGACGGGACGGTCGCGTTGTCCGGGCCGTCCGGTAACGCCAAGGCCCGCAAGACGGCGAATCCTCCGGCGGTCCCCGCCCAGCAGGCGGCCGGCTGCAGTTGCGGCAACGCGCTCGCACCGACCACCGTCGGGCAGGCGCTGCGCGGCGCCGGGGTGAGCACCGGCACCGGCGCGTTCAGCCTGGCCTGGACCGACCTGCAGATGACCGGGTACGGCGTGCCGTTCCAGGCCACCCGCAAGTACTCCTCGGCCAGCCCGACCGCCGGCTCGATGGGCATCGGCTGGTCCTGGACCTACGACCTGAAGGTGATCCCGCCGGCCGCCGGTGAAACCGCCGTGACGGTCCGTGCCGAGGACGGCGCACAGGTTGTTTACCAGGCGGCAGCCGACGGCGCCTACACGCGGCCGCCGGGAGTGCGCTCGCAGCTGCGCTCGACCGCGGACGGCTGGACATTGACCACGCCCGCCCAGACGGTCTACACCTTTGACGCCGGCGGGCGGCTCACGGCGATCCGGGACCCGCGCGGCGCCGGGCCGACCCTGACGTACACGGCGACGGCCTGGACGATCACCGACCCGACCGGCCGCAAGGTCACCGTCGAGGTCGGCTCCGACGGTCTCGTTCGTAAGATCACCCTGCCGGACGGCCGGTTCACCAAGTACGCCTACAGCAACCGGCTGCTCGTCTCGGCGACCGACGCCGAGGGCGCGACCTGGACCTTCGGCTACACCGGCGGCCTGCTCAGCAAGGTCGTCGACCCGCGGGGGAGGGCTCAGGCCACCAACACCTACGCGGCCGGCCGGGTGGTCAAGCAGGTCGACGCGGCCGGTGCGGTCACCACGTTCGACTGGAACGCGGCCGAGCAGGAGGCCACCACCGTCGACGCCGACGGCGTGCACTACTTCGACGGCTACCGCGGCAACGTGCTGGTCTACTCGCAGAACGGCAACGGCGACACCGTCAACCACCGGTACGACGAGCAGATCGACCCGAACCTGCTGGTCGACGCGCAGGGCAACCAGACCGCGAGCGTGTACGACGGCTCCGGCAACCTCACCTCGATGGCCGCACCCGACCCGTTCTCCTACGCGGTCAGCAACACCTACGACGCGCGTAACAACCTGACCTCGCACACCGACGCGCTCGGGCACACCGCCCGGTTCGGCTACTCGGCCTTCGACGAGCTGGTCAGCATCACCGACTTCGGCGGCGACCAGACGGTGCTCAAGACCGACGAGCACGGCCTGGTGACCGAGCTGACCGATCCGCGCGGCAAGGTCACCAAGATGGCGTACGACGCCGCCGGCAACCTGATCTCGCAGGTCACGCCGCTCGGTGAGAAGAGCGTCCTGGCCTACGACAAGACCGGCCGGCTGATCAGGTCGACCAACCCGCGCGGGTTCAGCACCGGTTACGGCTACGACAAGCTGGACCGGCTGCGCCAGTACCAGGAACCGGCCAAGGACCGGCCGTTCGAGTACGTCTACGACGAGGTCGGGCAGCTCACCAAGACGATCGACCCGGTGAAGAACACGCACTCCTTCACCTATTTCACCGTCACCGGCCGGACCGCCACCGAGACCGACGCGAACGGGAACACGACCAGCACCGCGTACACCAAGGCCGGCCGGCGGGCGTCGATCACCGACCCGTCGGGGGCGAAGACCACCTTCGGGTACGACAACCGGGGCAACCTGTCGACCGTGGTGTCGCCGCGCGGCAACGTCAAGGGCGCCAACCCGGCCAACTTCACCACGACCTACACCTACGACTTCAACAGCAACCGGGTACGGGTCACCCACCCCTACCCGAGCGGTGGATTCGTCAGCCAGGACACCAGGTTCGACGAGCTGAACCGCGCGGTGGCGAGCATCGACCCGTTCGGGCAGCAGAGCACGACGAACTACGACGACAACGGCAACGTGCTTTCCGCAGTGGACCCGCTGGGTCAGAAGACGACGTTCGACTACGACGTCAACGGCCGGCCGAAGGCGGTCACCACCCCGGCCGGCGGTGGCACCACCACCGAGTTCGACCCGGCCGGCAACCCGGTGAAGCAGACGGCGCCGGACGGTGGGGTGACCACGTTGGCGTACAACGACAACGGTGACCTGATCTCGGTGACCGACCCGCGGGGCAACGTCGCGGGCGCCGACCCGAAGGACTACACGTCCACCTACGCCTACGACGCCACCCGGAACCTGACGGCGATCACCGATCAGCTGGGCGGCCGGACCACGTTCACGTATGACGCGTCCGACCGGGTCACGGCGGCCACCGACGCGCTCAAGCACACCACTTCCTACCGCTACGACGACGCCGACCGGATGACCCGGATCGTCGCCGCCGACTCGGGCGTGTTCACCGGGCCCAGCCTGGACACCTCGGACCGCCAGGTGACCGCGTACGCCTACGACGGGGCCGGGCACGTGGTCAAGCGGACCGACCCCAACGGCAACGTCCGCTCGTACGACTACGACAAGGTCGGCCGGCTCGCCTCGGTGACCGACGCGCTCGGCCGGCAGACCGCGTACACCTATGACGCCGAGAGCAACCTGCAGAAGGTCGTCACACCGGGCGAGCACGACGACGCCGCCGCGCGCAGCATCGTCAACACGTACGACATCCTCGGCCGGCACGTCGGCCAGGACCTCGGGGCCGGCTCGCTGATCTACGCCTGGGGTTACGACGCCAAGAACCGGATCACCAGCCTGGCCGACCAGGCCGGGCTGCGGACCCAGCGGTACGACGCGGCGGGGCGGCTCACCTCGATCGGCCGCGGCGACGGGCAGAACTTCAGCTACGGCTACGACGCCAACGGCAACGTCACCTCGCGGACCTGGCCGGACGGCACCAAGGTCGGCGCGGCGTACGACACCTCGGACCGGATGGTCTCGCTGACCGCGCAGGGCGGCGCGGCGGGTACGGCGGCGGCGGAGTACGCCTTCGCCTACGACATCTCCGGGCGGATCTCGCGGACCACCTATCCGGGCGGCGCCGCGGTCACCGACCGGGCGTACGACCGCGCGGGCCGGCTGTCCGACCTCAACAGCCACGACGCCGACGGGGTGATCGCCCGGTTCCAGGCCGACCGGGACGCCAACGGCAACCCGACGGCGGTCACCACGACACGGGGCGACCGCAGCCAGCGGGTCGGGTACAGCTACGACGTGACCGACCGGTTGACGGCGGCCTGTGTCGGGGACGGCTGTGCCAGCGGGAAGATCGAGTACGCGTACGACCAGGTCGGCAACCGGCTCAGCCAGAAGGTCGTGGCGGGTGCCGAGACGGTGTCGACGAAGTACCGGTACGACGCGGGGGACCAGCTGACCAAGGCGACGATGACCACGCCGCAGCGCATCGCCACCACCGAGTACGAGTACGACCCGTCCGGCAACCAGGTCAAGGCCGGAGCGGACAGGTTCACCTACAACCTGGACCACACCCTCGCCTCCGCGACGGTGGGTGCGGTGCGGACCAGTTACACGTACGACGCGCAGGGCGTCCAGCTGTCCGCGGTGTCGAACCTGGCCGACGGGGTGCAGAGCCGCAGCTGGCAGAACGACCACAACTCCACGCTGCCCCGGCTGAGCATGGAACGGACCGAGACGACCACCAGCGGCTCGGCCCGGGGCTTCCTGACCGGCCCGTCCGGCACCCCGATCGGGCTGATGAACGCCGGGAAGGTCGACTCCTTCGTGCCGGACTTCCTCGGCGGCGTGGCGGACGTGGTCTCCACCACCGGCGACTCGAAGGCGTCCTACGACTACGACCCCTTCGGCAACGCGCGCACCAACGGCACCGCGACCGGCTCCCCGTCGGTCGACAACCCGATCGGGTTCACCGGCTACTACCAGGACTCGACGCTCGGTGACCGGTACTCGACCCTGGCCCGCGCCTACGACCCGGCGACCGGCCGGTTCGGTGGCGTGGACCCGGCGGCCTCGCCGCTGAACTCGCCGGCGTCCAGCAGCTACGCCTACGTGGGCAACAAGCCGACGACCTACACCGACCCGTCCGGGGCGGTGGTCTGCTCCGGGCGGGGCGGGAACAACGATCACGGCGACGCGGTCGAGCTGTCTCTGCGCCAGCTCGATGTCCAGTACGGGCCGTTCAACGTGTACGGCGAGTGCCCGGAGCACCGCCGTACCCTGCATGGTGTCCCCGGCTCGGTGCCGGCGCCGGGCCGCAAGGCCAGCCCGTCGAACTACTACTGCTTCGCCACGACCGAGCCGAACTCGTGCGTGGACGTCCTGGTCTCCACCCCGGCCGCGACCTACCTGTACGAGGTCAAGCCGGGCACCGACCAGCAGTACGAGTACGGCCCGGACAACGGCAAGAAGGGCGTGAACAACGCCTCGCAGGTGCAGCGGTATCTCTGGGCGCTCGCCTACGCCGGGTATCCCAACCCGGCGGCCGGGCCGGACATCGTGCCGGACGCCCGGACCTACGAGGACGGCAGTGTCCTGACCATCTTCCCGGGTTCGGACTGGAGCCAGTACGCCCCCAAGGGGGCCCGCCAGGCCGACAACAGCTCGGGGATCATCTATTACCACCGCACGAAGCCGCCGAAGGTGCCGACCGGTCCGCCCTCGAACCCGAAGCGGCCGCCGAACACCGGGCAGAACGAGGAGCCCAAGCAGGAGCCGACGAAGGTACCCACCCAGCAGCCGGTCAGCGATCCGGGCGTGGTCAGCAGCGGCTTGGTGGAAGACGTGATCCTGGTGGCCGCGGTCGTCGTGGCCGTGGTGGTCGTGGTGGTCTTCTGGCCGGAGATCGTCGCAGCGACCGCGATAGGAGGTCTGTTGAGCTGGGCGACCAGCTGAGCCGACGACCGATGGTGTGGCCCCGGGCGTGGGATCGCCCGGGGCCCGTCCCTGCGAGAGGATGACCGGATGGACCCCGACGAGATGCGGGCCCGGGAACGGGCCGCCGATCCGCTGTACGACCAGCGCGCCGAAATGCCCAGCCACGAGTTCGACGGCGTCCACCGCTTCGTCGGCGAGCCCCGCCGCTCGCCGGCGCCCCGCCCGTCCGTGCTGGCCTACTTCGACTCGCTGCTGACCCTCGCGGCCTTCGCCGACCGGATCGACGAGGTCACCGCCGGAATGGCGGCGGCGGTGGCCGACACCAGCACGCTGCCGGTGACGATTCGGCAGGTCGCCTGGTCCACCGCCGGATCGGGGGAGCAGCGCGACTGGGGCCCGGCGGCCCGGGAGGCGCTGCTGGCCGCCCTGCGGTCCGGCCGGCCGGATGTCTTCACCGTGAACCTCGGCACCCGCGACGACCAGAAGCGCTGGCATTTCGAGGCGTGGCGCGACCCGTTCCAGCCGGCGGCGGCCCTGAGCCTGTCGCTGTCACCGGTCGGGGAGTTGTGGGAGCCGGACGAGACCGACGACGCCGCCGAACGGGTGGCCGAGCTCCTGCTGGCGTGGCAGCAGCCGCTGGAGCTGTGCACCGGCGGAGTCACCTACGACCGCACCGGGCCGCACCTGTCGCCGTGGGACGCCTGGTACACCATGGACCACCGGACCTCGGCGACGCTGACCCGGCAGCGGGTGCGCGGCTACTACTGGTGGAATCTGCTGACGGGCGGCCACGTTACCCGGCTCGGCGGCCCGGAAGCCTTCAGTGCGCGGGCCGCGGCGCTGGGTCTCGCCGTGCTGCCGGCCGGCCCGGCGACTGTGCTGCGCTTCCCCGGGCCGATCACCGCGTTCGCCGACGACCGGCTGGCGGCGGTCAAGGAGGTGCTCACGCCGGTGCTGATCCCGCGCCGCTACACCGTCTACTCCGGATATCCGCTGCGCATGATCCCCGATCCCGGGACGGCCTTCCGTCAAGTGCCGGCGAGCGACCCGTACCCGCGGCTGACCGCCGGCGGCGGCCCGATGCCCGCCCCGGAGGACTGAGGGTCACGGGCCGTGATCGCCAGGCCGGCCAGCGGTCCCGGCTGGCCGAACAGGAAACCCTGACCGAGCGGGCAACCCAGCTCGATCAGCATTTCCGCCTGGACCGGATCCTCGACGCCCTCGGCGACCGCGGTCAGCCCGATCGCGTGGAACAGCTGCCACAGTGTGCCGACGATCCGCAGGGCCGCCGGGTCGCGGGTGATGTCCTGCACGTACGTGCGGTCGATCTTGACGATGTCGGCGGGGAAGCGGTGCAGGTACCGCAGCGACGCGTAGCCGGTCCCGAAGTCGTCGATCGCCACCCGCACGCCGGTGGCCCGCAGCTGCACCAGCGTGCCGATCACCTCGGACTCGTCGGCCAGCGCGTTCTCGGTGATCTCGAGGACGAGCTGCTGCGGCCGCAGCCCGGTCTCGGCCAGCGTGGCCGCCACCCGGTCGCAGAACTGCGGGCTGAGCATCTGCAGCGGCGAGACGTTGACCGACAGGTACGCCTCAGCGGCGCCGGGCCAGGCCGCGAACTCCGCGCACGCCCGCCGCAGGACGAACATCCCGAGTTCGCCGATCAGTGCGGCCCGCTCAGCCACCGGGATGAACAGGTCCGGTGCCACCGAGCCCAGGACCGGATGGTCCCAGCGGGCCAGCGCCTCCACCCCGACGACCCGGCGATCACCGATCCCGACGATCGGCTGATAGGCGACGTGCAACGCCTCGTCGGTCAGCGCCTGGTGCAGCTCGGCGCGCCACATCAGCTCGCGGTCGAAGTCGTGTCGCATGGACGGCGTGAACAAGGCGTACCTGTTCTTGCCCTGCGCCTTGGCCGCGTACATCGCCAGGTCGACGTTCTTGCGCAGGTCCTCGGGACGCGTCGGGCGGCCGTCGCTGATCGCGATGCCGACGCTGGCGCTGACCCGGACGGTGCGCGCGCCCACCTGGAGTGGTTCGGCCAGCTCGGTCAGCAGGCGCTGGGCTTGCACCGGCAGCGCGTCGACCCGGAAGGTGAGCACGGCGAACTCGTCACCGCCGAGCCGGACGACCGTGTCCGGCTGGGCGAAGCAGCTCTGCAGACGGTCGGCGACCGCGCGCAGCACGGCGTCGCCGGCGTCGTGCCCGAGCGAGTCGTTGATCACCTTGAAGTCGTCGAGGTCGAGATACACCACGGCGGCCGGTGTGGCCGAGGTCAGCGCGCTCTGCAGCGTCTCGGTGAACAGCGCGCGGTTGCCCAGCCTGGTGAGCGGGTCGTGGTACGCCTGGTGCTGCAGCCGCCTCGCGAGTCTGGAGTTGTGCAGCAGCGTGGACAGCTGCCGCAGCAGGATCATGATGAGCCCGGCCAGCAGCGGCAGCGCCTCGGCCCCGTCCACCTGACCGCCGGTCAGAACCTGCCCGGCGGCGACGCAGCCGGCCAGCCCGAACGGCAGGTACGGCAGCATGATCTGCCATCGGGTCATCACGCCGGCGCCGTCGAACACCATCGGCCGCCGCGTCGCCGTCCAGCCGGCTGCTCCGAAGGCCGCGAAGCAGATGAAGAAGCCGGCGTCCGAGGCCTGCCCGGTGGTGTACGTGCCGGCCGAGGTGTCGAGCGCGAACATCACGTCCGAGGTGGCCATGCCGACCAGGCCCAGCACCAGCAGCAGGCCGACGCCCCGCCCACCGCGGCGCATCCGGCCGGCCACCAGCACCGCCATGGTGGCCAGCACGATGTCGCCGACCGGATAGGCCAGCGAGACCACGAACGCGAACGCCGAGTCGCCGCCGGCCTGCCAGACCGACCGTACGGTGACCACCCAGCCCACCACGAACAGCGCGCATCCGGCGATCAGGCCGTCGAGCAGCACGGTGAGGCGCGAGCCGGCCGACGCCCAGCCGGCGACCAGCATCAGCCCGGCCGTGCCGAACAGTGGGAACAGGAGGTAGCCGGCGTCGGCGGGCGAGGGGAACAGCACCTCGGCGTGGACGACCAGTTCACTCCACGACCAGTAGAAGTTGCCCAGGCCCCAGCACAAGCAACCGGCTGCGAGCAGTGCCCAGCCACCGCGTACCGTGCCGGTGGCTCGGCGCGCTGCCGTGCCGCAGAGGGCGGCCGCCAGGCAGGCGAGCGTGCTGCTGGCCAGCTGGGTGTAGGTGGCGAAGGGTCCGCCGGACAGCACGATGATGGGCACGCCGGTCGCCAGGCACAGCGCGACCAGCGCGATCATCTGCCGCTGTCGACCTATCACGGGTGATTCATCGGCCGCCGGGTCGATGACATGAGCCGGCGGCGACCCGCGTGTGCCAGTCTGGGGCGATGCGAGACGACAAGCAGTGGCCGCGGCTGCGGGTGGGGGACTGGGCCGACACTCGGGACACGCTGCACATGTGGCTGCAGATCGTCGGGAAGATCCGGATGGCGCACGCGCCCGCGGTCAACCACTGGTGGCACGTCACGCTGTACCCGAGCGCCCGCGGGCTGACCACGTCGCTGGTGCCGTACCGGGACGGCGGGTTCGAGATCGAGTTCGACTTCCTCGACCACCAGCTGCACCTGCGCACCACCGACGGCCGATCCCGGTCGGTCGCCTTGGAGCCGAAGTCCGTCGCTGTGTTCTACCGCCAGACCATGGCCGCGCTGGCCGAGCTGGGCGTGGCAACGACCATTCACGCCGTGCCCAACGAGGTCGAGCGGGCCATCCCGTTCGCCGAGGACGAGGTGCACGATGCGTACGACCGGGAGGCCGCGCAGCTGTTCTGGCGACAGCTGCTGCGGGCCGAGGAGGTCCTGGGACGGTTCCGCTCCGGGTTCGTCGGCAAGGCCAGCCCGGTGCACTTCTTCTGGGGCGCGATGGACCTGGCGTACACGCGTTTCTCCGGCCGGATCGCCCCGCCGCACCCCGGCGGTGCGCCGAACTGCCCGCCGTCGGTGATGCGGGAGGGCTACTCGCACGAGCTGGCCAGCTTCGGCTTCTGGCCCGGCGGCGGCGAGGAGGGCGCCTTCTACTCGTACGCCTACGTCGAGCCCGCCGGTTACGCCGAGCGGCCGGTCCGCCCGCAGGCCGCGTACTACGACCGCGACCTGCGGGAGCTGCTGCTGCCGTACGAGGCCGTGGCCGGTGCGAAGGACCCGGACGCGGTGCTCACCGAGTTCCTGCACTCCTCCTACGAGGCCGCCGCCGACCTCGGCGGCTGGGACCGCCGGGCGCTCGACGGGGCCTCCACCGACGCCGCCGCAGGCTGACGGCAATACTACGGTTGCCGATATATAACGGCCGCTGTAACGTAGCGGCATGCAGGAACCAACATTTCTCATCCTCACCGCGCTCGCGGCCCAGCCGCTGCACGGATACGGGATCGTCCAGGCGGTGTCGGCACTGTCCGGCGGCGAGGTGACGTTGCGGCCGGGCACCCTCTACGGGGCGCTCGACCGGCTCGACCAGCAGGGTCT
>NZ_JBEZGQ010000107.1:0-14662 GCF_040650095.1 Actinoplanes sp. NPDC048791
CCGGCCGCACGGCGCAGGACAGACGACCCACCACCGGGTAGGACACCGCGGTGCCTCGACCCCGGCCGCGGCCGCATGGCGCAGGACAAGCGGCCCACCACCGGGCAGGACACCGCGGTGCCTCGACCCGGCCCCGGCCGCATGGCGCAGGACAAGCGGCCCACCACCGGGCAAGACACCGCGGTGCCCCGACCCCAGCCCTGGCGCATGGCGCAGGACCAAAGGCCGCCGGGCCGACGAAAAAGATCCGGGACGGGGTCTGGGTCCCCGTCCCGGATCTCGTACGTGCCACCGCGCTCACAGTTGCAGCGCGGGCTCCTTGTCGTCGGCGAGCGACTGTTGACCGTCCGGCAGCTCCACCGCGGGACGGGACAGCCGGCTCGGCCACCACATCCGCCGGCCGATCAGCAGGGTGAGGGCGGGCACCAGCACCGACCGCACCAGCAGCGCGTCGAGCAGCACGCCGAAGGCGACCAGGAACCCCACTTCGATCAGCATCACCAGCGGAAGCGTCGCGAGGACGGCGAACGTGGCCGCCAGGACCAGGCCGGCCGAGGTGATGACGCCGCCGGTGGCGGAGAGGGCTTTGAGCATGCCCTCCTTGGTGCCGAGACGCACGGTCTCCTCCCTGGCCCGGCTGGCCAGGAAGATGTTGTAGTCGACGCCGAGCGCCACCAGGAACAGGAACGCCAGCAGCGGCACCGAATAGTCGATGCCCTTGAACCCGAGGATCGTGTCGAAGACGAACACGCTGCCGCCGAAGGCTGCGGCGAATGAGACGATCACGGTGGTCATCAGGATCAGCGGGGCCACGATCGCACGCAGCAGCAGCCCGAGGATGATCAGGACGACGGCGAGCACCAGCGGGATCACCAGCTTCTCATCGCGGGTGGTGGTCACCTCGGTGTCGAGGTGCTCGGCACTCGGCCCGCCGACGATCGCCTCCGCCCCGCTCACCGCGTGCACAGCGGTGCGCACCCGCTTGATCGTGTCGTACTCTGCGACGGTGTCCGGCGCGTCCGTGGGGAACACGGAGATGTCGGCCCAGCCCCGGCTGGTCTCACCCGGCACGGCCTGGGCCACACCGCGAGTGCCCTTGACGACGTTGAGCACCTGCTCCTGATACTCCGGCCGCGTCAGGATCGTCATCGGCTGGCCGCCGAGCTCCGGGAAGTGCTGGCTCAGAACGGTGAAGCCTTTGACCGACTCCGGCGCGGACACGAACTGGTCCTGCTCCCGCAGGGCTCCGGTGTTGCCCGCCAGCCCGACCGCGAGCACGCCGAGGATGCCCAGCGAGCCGAGCGTCGCCACCCACCGCCGGCGGCTGATGGCGCTGCCGAGCCGTTCCCACAGCCCAGGCTTGTCCTGCACGGCCGTGCTGAACCGCGGGATGGCCGGCCAGAAGATGCGCCTGCCGAGCAGCACGAGCATCGCCGGGAACAGCGTCAGCATGGCCACCAGCGCGCACAGGATGCCGGCCGCGCCGATCGGGCCCAGCCCGCTGGTGCTGTTCAGGTCCGCGACGAGCAGGCAGAGCAGGCCGGCGACCACGGTGGCCGCGGACGCGAGGATGGCCGGCGCCGCGCCGCGAAGCGCGTGGACCATCGCGACCCGGACGTTCTCGTGGTGGTGCAGTGCCTCCCGGTACCGGGAGATGAGCAACAGCGCGTAGTCCGTGCCGACGCCGAACACCAGGATCGTCAGCAGTGCCGAGTTCTGGTCGTTGATGACGATGCCGAAGCCCTTGACGAGCAGGTAGACGGTCGCCATCGCGGTCAGTGCGGCCGCGCCCACGGCCACCAGCGGGACGAACCACAACACCGGGCTGCGGTAGGTGAGGATGAGCAGGAGCGTGACGACGATGACGGTGGTGAGGAGGACCTGCGTGTCGATGCCGTCGAAGACGGCCTCCATGTCGGCTTCGATCGCGGCGGGGCCGGTCACGTCGAGTTCCAGGCCGGCGGGCCGGTCCTTCGTGACGTCACGCAACGGGCCGACAATGATCTCCGGTCCGCCGTAGGCCGCGCTCACGTCGAGGCTGAACATCAACGCCTTCCCGTCGGCGGAAGGTCTCACCTCTGGGCCCTCGCCTTCGCCCTCGCCCCCCTCCTCGCCGCCGGCCGGGGCCGCCACCTTCGGCGGGTACCGCTTGGCAAGGGCGTTGTAGTGGCGCTCGACCGTCGCGCGGTCAGCGTCGGTTATGCCCCCGGCGCGGTGGTACACCAGGACGAACGTGCTGGCCTCACCACCGGGCTGACTGTCCTCGTGCACCGCCACCTTGGTGGAATCGGCACTGGCCGGCAGGTTGTCCGCGGCCTTGTCGGTGGTGACCGAGCTCAACTTCCCGCTCAGCGGCACCATGACCACCGCCAGCGCCACCCACAAGGCGATCACCAACCACGGCACCCACCGGCCTGCCAACCGGCCGGGCGGCGCTTCCCCGGACGGCGCTGTGTTGACTGCCATGACTGGCCTCCTGCATACGAGTTACATCGCTTGTCTGACGCCTACTTCGTACCGAGCGAATCTGAGACGATCATTAATCGAGCGCTCAGATCGGTTGGCCGAATCAGATGCCCAGCGCATGCACCAGCGACGGCGATCGCTGTCGCCGCCTGCGGGTCGGACGCCGACAACAGTGCGGCGCCCGCCTCGGGCGGCTCGCACAGCGCGCACGCGGGCGGGTCGTCGGCTCCGTCTTTGCCGCTGCGCGCCGGCGAGCGGTTCCTCGACCTGAAGATGGCCGAGGCCTACACACCCGCGCCGCCGGCGGGCGGAGGCTCGGACGGGACCCAGGTCATGCCGGAGAACGTCGCCGTCGCCCACCACGCCATCGTCTACGCGGTGCAGCCGGACAAAGCAGCCCTGGTGCGCGAGCAGGACGTGAAGACCCCCGGCCCCGGCTGGCAGTGTTTCGGGGGGACCGGCGTGAAGGGCGCCGAACTTATCTGGGTCGCGGAGACGACGTTGTCGTCTTCGTCGCGTGCGGCACTACCACTCTGGTCGTGCCCGCAGACCGAGTCGTGATCAATATCAAGAACCAAGGTCACACCGCCCTCGGGCGCCCACTACGGTGGCAGCGTGACCTTGCCCCCTGCGCCCGCGTGGTCTGCGGTCATCCGCGGTATCCACGTCACCGCCGGCACGCATGCCAACTGCAGCGGCTTCGCTCGTGCCGTAGCCGACTTCGAACCGCAGACCGATGCCGCAAAAGGCTTTACTTTCGTGGTCGCGCTAGAGGAACGGCCCGGGCGATACCGCGACGACGAACTCGAGGCGTGGTGCTGCGAGCACATCGAGCGCGGCGTCCGTGCCGAGCTGGCCGAGCATTTCGGAGCAGTGCTGCCGGCCGTACGGGTGAGCCTCCGACGGGTTTTGCTTCATCCCGTCGACTCCAACGAGCGGCGTAATCATGAAGCCGGTCGCATGCTGGCGCAGCAGGCGCTTCAAGCAATACCCATCAGTCCTGATCCAGGGTGATTTTGAAGATCTTCTCGTTGCTGTTTCGCGGGACGCTGTCCTTGTCGCCACCGGTGCTGGTGGTCAGCCACAGGTTGCCGTCGTTGGTTGGTTCGACCGTGCGCAGCCGGCCGTAGGTGCCCACGTAGTACTGCTGGATATCGGCCAGGCGTTCGCCGTCGATCACCGCTCGGTACAGGCGGGTGCCTCGCAAGCAGGCGATGTACATGACATCCCGGACGATGGCTATTCCGCTGCAGGACGCCGCCGCCACCGGATAGGTCTGAGTCGGGGCGATGAAGCTCGCACACGCGTCGCCGATTGTGCCCTCACAGGCCGGCCAGCCGTAGTTGCCGCCCTTGACGATGAGGTTGGTTTCGTCCATCACGTTGTTGCCGAATTCCTGCTCCCACAGCCGGCCCTGGGAGTCGAAGGCCAGGCCCTGCGGGTTTCGGTGGCCGTAGCTCCACACGACGCTGCCCGGGAACGGGTTGTCCTCCGGGACGGAGCCGTCCGGATTGAGGCGCAGGACCTTTCCGCCGAAGCTCGCCAGGTCTTGTGCTTGGTCAGGATCCTGACCGTCACCGGCGGCGGCATAGAGCTTGCCGTCCGGGCCGAATCGGAGGCGGCCGCCGTTGTGGTACTTGTTGCGGGGGATTCCGGTCACCAGGATTTCGCGGGATTCGGTGCGCAGCGTGCCGTCGTACTGGAAACGCACGATGCGGTTGTCCGTCGCCGTGGTGTGGTAGACGTACAGCCAGTGGTCGGTGGCGAAACTGGGCGATACCGCCAGGCCGAGCACGCCGCCTTCGCCGTTCGTGCCGGCCGCGTCCGGGACCTTGCCGATGCTGTGCTTGCCCGTGCCGTCCGCGGCCATTGCCTGGATGGTGAACAGGTCACGCTGGCCGTAGAGGACCGTTCCGTCCGGTAGTTGCACCAGGCCCCAAGGCAGGTCACGTTCCGTGGTGATCTGGGTGGCGGCACACACGGCCGCGCACGAGCTTCCGGTGCGGACTTCGGCCAGGTCGCTGGGGGCCGACGTGTTGCCCTGGGCGTCGCGGGCGATCACCGTGTACGTGTAGGCCGTGTCAGCTTTGAGGCCGACGTCGGTGAATGTGGTGGCGGGTGGGCTGGCCGCCGTACCGGTCAGTCCTCCGGCTTTGGCGCCGTCGCGCAGCACGTCGTAGCCGGTCACGGCGACGTTGTCGGTCGAGGGTGACCACCGCAGGGTCACCGCAGTGCCGATGGCACTGCCGGCGAGCCCGGCCGGGACGCTCGGCGCGGTCGTGTCCGACGAGCAGAACGGCGGGGTGACCGACACCGTGTTGCTGGCCTGGGAGACGTTGCCGGCGGCGTCCCTGGCGTTGACGTAGAAGCCCCATCGCGCCCCCGGGACCACACCGAGCGTGATCGTGCGTACCTCGGCGGTGGTCGAGCCGATCGCTTGGCCGTCGTGGTAGAGGTCGTAGAACGCGACGCCGGTGTCGTCGGTGGACGCCGACCAGGTCAGCGTGACCGAGGAGCAGCTGAGGTCGCCGGCCGCGTGGCCGGTCGGGGCGGTGGGCGGCCGGGTGTCGGCCGCGGCGGCCCGGACCGGAGATCCAACGGCCACCGGTACGGCGATCAGAACGGCAACCAGGCCGGAAAACGCGCGTGGCGCAGTCATGAGGAGCCTTTCAAGAGCGTCTATTTCAGTACGGGTAGCCGGGCACGTCCAGGTGCACGCTGTACAACCCGGAATCGCCCGTGCGTCCGGACGTGATGAACAGGGTCTGCCGGTCTGCGCCGCCGAACGCCACGTTTGTCGTTCCCGCACTGGAGGAGATCGTGCCCAGTTGCGTGCCGGTGGGACTGAAGACGTGGACGAGGCCGTCGGAGCCGGACGCCCAGTACACATTGCCGGCGCAGTCGATTGTTCCGCCGTCGGGTCCGGCGATCGAGGCGAACAGCGTGCGGGTGCCGGTGCTGCCGTCTGCCCGTACCGGATAGCTGTAGATTTTGTTTTCGCCGTAGGCGCCGACGTAAAGGGTGCTGCCGTCGGGGGACAGGGCGATGCCGTTCGGTTGCCGCAGGGCGTCGTCGACCAGCGAGACCGTGCCGCCGGAGACGCGGAAGACGCTGGTCCGGCCATTCATCGCGTCGGCTCGGCGGCCGCGCTGGAAATCGGGGTCGGTGAAATAGACGACGCCGTCGGAGCGGATCGACACGTCGTTCGGCGAGTTGAATGCCGCGCCCTGGAAGTTGGCGGCCACCACCTGCCGGGAGAAGTCAGAGAGCTGATAACGGGAGACGCTGCGCTGGTCGTGCGTGGCCGCGACGATCGACTGGCCGTCCGGGGAAATGGCCAGGCCGTTGCTGCCGGACTCGGCGATCACGGTTTCGACCGTTGCTGAACCGGGGGTGTATCGCAGAATGGTCGACGGTTGCACGCGCTGGGGGCCGGTCGCCGCGCGCATGTCGGACATCAGCAGGTAGCCGGGATCGGCGACCCAGGCCGGGCCTTCGAGGAATGTGCGGCCGCCGATGAGTCGCGAAGCGGTGGTCGTCGGCGAGGCGAGCGGGGGCCCGTGCTCGGTGCCGGTCGGACAGACTCCGGGCGGGGCGCCGGGCGGGAGGTCAGCGGCTTGCGCGACCGTCGCCGCGGTCGTGCCGGCGACCAGCAGGAGGCCGGCCGCGCCTGCGGTCACCAGGGCACTTCGCGTTTTCATGGACGTCCTCGTAATGGGTTTAGACATTGACGACCTTCGAACGATAACGCACCCGTCGGAGTCCGTCGACCGATACCCATTCGTAGAAAATTGTTATGTCGGCGTGCGTGTCTGAGTCGGGTCGTCGGGCAGCTGGCGGATGACTTCGGGGGCTTGCCGGGGGTTCAACGCCGGTTGCTTCGATCGGGGTGCGGCGTACTCGTCGCCGGTTCGAGGAGGGACAGTTTCCGTTGCTGGGCGTCGAGGGCGACGCGGATGCCGACCGGCATCGGGAGGTTCGGGCCGGCGTGTCCGACCTCGACGTTGCCCAGGACCGGGATGTCGCGGTCGCCCAGGACGTCGAGGACTATTTCGCGCAGAGTCAGTTCCTCCAGTCCATCGATTTCGCGGGGAATGCCCACGACCATGCCCGAGATTCGATCGAGGATGCCGCTGTGCCGCATCACCTGCAGATAGCTCCACACGTACGAGGCCAGCCCGCCCATTTCTTCCCAGAACAGCACCGCACCGTCGAAGCTTTCGAGCGGCAGCGCGAAGCGCGTCGCCTGGGCCAGCACAATGCGGTTGATGACGCCACCGATCAGCGGGCCCTCGGCGCGCCCGGGCCGCCAGCATTCCCAGGTCTCGCTTGGGGGTAGCGCGCCTATCGCCTCGGTGCTGGTCAGCAGTCTGGTGTAGAGATCCTCGAGTTCCGCTCGGCGCGGCGCCGGCGCGGTCTGCCAGTTTCCGCCGAAGCCGGGGGTGGCCATGTCGGCATGAAATCCCACCAATCCCGTACGGGCATAGAGCACCAGATGCAGCAGAGAGATGTCGCTGTAGCCGAGGATCGGTTTGGGATCGGCCCTGACCGCCTCGAAGTCGATGAGATCGAGGTAGCCGAGTGCCGTCTGGCCGCCGTCGTTCGCGACGATCGCGCGCACTTCCGGGTCACGCAGCAGGCTGTTCAATTCCGCGGCGATTTCCGCTGGAGTTGCCGCGCTCCACCAATGGTGGCGTCCTGCTTCGACCAGCGGTGCCCGGCGTACGCGGAAACCCATCCGTTCGAGCACGACCACCGTCTTTTCGACGTTGGGCTCGTAGACAGCTTGGAGCGGTCCGGACAGCGCCGCGATGACGACCAGATCTCCGGGCTTGAGGGCGCTAGGCCGAAGCAGGGTCATTCGGCCGAGTATTGCGGATCGGGCGGCTCCATCGCTTTGATTAACAGGCGGTGCAGGCGGCGCTGTTCGGCCTCGGTCAGGCGGGCGATCGGCGTGCGGGTCGTAGCTGTCTCTACCAGGCGGTGCCGGGCTGCGCGGCCGGCGTCGGTCAGGTGCAGCGCCTTGGTCCGCCGGTCGCCGGGGGCTGCCGCGCGTTCGGCGTAGCCCAGCTGCTCCAGGCGGTCGGCGAGGAACGTCACCGTTGACGGGTCGCAGCCCAGCTTCGCGGCCATCTGGCGCATCGATGGTGCCGGCGCCGACGGCTCCAGCTGCCACAAGGCGTCGGCCAGGGCGTGGGTGAGCTTCAGCTCGGCGAGGACGTCCTCGATCCGCGCGTTGGTCGCGCCGTCCATGGCGTGCACCAGCCGCAGTAGCTGGTATGTCAACGACTCACCGTCCATGGCCTCATCCTACCTGGAAGCTTGGACACTCCAATACTTGACCAATCCAAGCTTTGTCGGGAGGATGGCTGATGCTTGGAGAGTCCAAGCATCTCGGATGGAGGCGCCGGCATGGACGTGATGGCAAGGAGGCGGGAGTCGGTGCGAGACCGGGTTCGCCGGCGGGTGCTGACGACGTTGCTGGGCTTGATCGACAACGATGCGGCCATCCGGCGTGCGGCCACCCTCGAACCGGGTCAGGCCACGGCGAACCAGGGGAACGGGCCCTACTACGTGCCGGGGTCGCCGATTCGGCGTGACGTCCGGGAGGGGCGCGACGGAGTTCCGCTGCTGCTGCGGATCCGTACCGTGGAGGTCGGCACGCTCGCGCCGGTCTCCGGCGCGATGGTCGAGATCTGGCACTGCGACGCCGACGGCATCTACTCCGGCTATCAACGCTACGGCGCGGACAAGTTCCCTGCCCTGGTTTCGTTGACGCTGCGGCGGTTCCGGCCGACGGACACGGCGACCTTTCTGCGCGGCCGGCAGGTCACCGACGATTCCGGGTACGTGGAATTCCAGACCATCGTGCCGGGCTGGTACACGCCGCGGACGTTGCACATCCACGTACGGGTCAGTGCCGGCGGCAAGGAGCTGCTGGGCACCGAGTTGTACTTCTCCGACGACTTCGCCGCGCACGTCCAGTCGCTGCCGCCGTACGCGGGACGGGGCCGCGGCCCGTACCGCAACACCACCGACATCGAGATCCGCATGGCCAAGGGTTCGCCGGGCAGCTGGCCGGCCGTGCACCCGGCCGGGGACGGACATCAGGCTGACGTCACCCTCCAGATCCTCACCTGAACAAGAGGTTGCTGCCATGACCACACGCACCGCTGTCATCACCGGCGCGGCCGGCGGCCTCGGGAGTGCCACGGCCCGGCAATTGCTGGCCGCCGGGTTCGACATCGTCGCGGTCACTCGTGACGCGGACAGCGCGCTCGCTGCGCGACAGGCCCTTGCCCCGGATGCCCGCGATCTGACCGTCCAGGCGCTGCATGCCGACCTGATCGATCGCGACGATGTCCGCACGCTCACCGCGCGGCTCCGGGAGTCCGTCGAGCGCGTCGACGTGCTGATCAACAACGCCGGAGCAGCGTTTCCCCAGTACGCGGAGACCGCCGACGGCGTGGAGCGCACCCACGCCCTCAACCACCTCGCGCCGTTCCAGCTCACCCACCTGTTGCTCGCCGACGGCCTGCTTGCCGCCGACGCCCGCATCATCAACATCTCCAGCGACCTGGTGACCCGCGGGCGGCTCGACGCCGACGACCCGGACGTCACCGGCGTCTCCTGGCGCGAGCGGTTCTCGCAGCTCGCCGTGTACGGCACCGCCAAGCTCGCCGGCGTGCTGGCGACCGTCGCGCTCGCGGAGCGGCTTCCGGCCGGCATGAACGCCTACAGTGCCAACCCCGGCGTCATCAGGACCGGCTTCAGTGCCAAGTCCGGTGGCCTGCTCAAGGCCGTGTCCTCGGTCAGCGGCCTCTTCGCCCAGGCGCCGGACAAGGCGGCCCGTACGCCGGTCCTGCTTGCCACGACCACGACGCCTCCGGCCCCGAACGGCGGCTTCTTCGCCAAGGGAGCGAGCGCGACTCCGCCGGCGCCGGCCCGCGACACCGACCTGGCGGCGGCTGTTTACGAACGCACGGCGCGCCTGATTGGTGTTGACTCCCTGCCGCGGACGTCGAATGGTCAGGGTCTGGTGGGGCCTGAGGCGCCGCGCTGACGCGACGGGGGCGACGTGTGTGGCCGGATAGGGCGCGCATGGACCAGGCGCTCTACCGGGCAGGTCGACCAGGTTCTCACGCGGGCGCGTTCCCTGACCTCCGCGCCCGCCGAGGGCGGCCGGCCGTTCCGTCCGTGACGGCGCCGTGGCGGTGCCACGACTCGTGCTGCGGTGCAGCCGAAAGGCTCTACCGGTCGTCCGGGCGAGCGACTTCCTTGATGTAGCCGTTCATCGTGGCCACGAAGTCGGTGATGAAGCGTTCCGCGTGGGCCAGCTCTTCGGGGGAGTACCGCGCCATCATCGCGTCGACGTGGCCGACGAGGGGACCGAAGAAGCTCGCCAGCATTCCCTCCACCCCTTCGGTCGCGCGCAGGGTCACGATGCGGCGGTCCGCGTTGTCCCGCACCCGGATCACGTGGCCGGCTTTCTCCAGGCGGTTGAGCAGCGAAGACGTCGCGCCGGGGGTCAGGCCGATGCGGTGGCTCAGGGCGGCCTGAGTCAGGGGTGCGCCGCGGTCCTCCGCCGACAGGATCTCCACGATCGCGTTCGCGTCGGTGGTGTGCAGGCCCATCCGCGTACCGAAATGGCGGCCGAGCTCCGCGAAGGCCATGCCGTGGTCGCGGAGGCCTTCGAGCAGGCGGTCTCGCTGGGTGCCGGTCACGCCGGAACCTTACCATCGTCAAACAGTTTGACGGTGGAACAATCACACGGTAGAACTGTCCCATGACCGTCACCGCGCCACGGGCGCTTGTCTCGGGGGCCAGCATCGCGGGCCTCAGCACCGCTTTCTGGCTCGGTCGCGCCGGGTGGGATGTCGAGGTCGTCGAGCGGTTCAGCGCGTTCCGCGACGGCGGACAGAACATCGACGTGCGGGGTGCGGCCCGGGAAGTCCTGGACCGGATGGGACTTGCGGAAGCGGTACGCCGCCAGAGCACCACCGAGGAAGGCACCAGCGTCCTCGACGGCGAAGGCCGCGTCATAGCGAGGTTCCCCGTCGAGGACCCGGACGGTCCCACCGCGGAACTGGAGATCCTGCGCGGCGACCTGGCCCGGGTCATCCTCGACCAGCTGCCCGACCGGGTCTCCGTGCGGTACGGCGAGCAGATCGAGACCGTTCGCGACGAGGGCTCCTATGTGGAGGTGGCGCTACGGTCGGGAGCGGTCGCGCAGTACGACCTGCTGATCATCGCGGAGGGCGTCCGGTCCCGGACCCGGGACCTCATCTTCGGCTCCGCGGTCTCCCGGCGCGAGCTCGGGCTGAACATGGCCTACGGGGCGATTCCCCGGAGCGCGGACGATGACCGTTGGTGGCGCTGGTACTCGGCTCAGGGCGGCCGCCAGATCACCCTGCGTCCTGACAACAAGGGCACCACTCGCGCGACCCTGGCCTTCACCAGCCGCGGGCAGAACCTCGCCGACCTGCCGCTCGACCAGGCCCGTGCCGAACTACGCCGCACGTTCCAGGACGCCGGGTGGCAGGCCGAGCGGGTCGTCGCCGGCTTCGAATCCTCCGATGACGTGTACGTGGATCACCTCACCCAGATCAGGTTGACCTCATGGTTGAAGGGGCGGGTCTGTGTCACCGGTGACGCGGCCTGGTGCGTGACTCCGCTGGGTGGGGGCGGGACCTCGCTGGCCATGGTGGGGGCATACGTGCTGGCCGCCTGTCTCAGCCGGGCGAAGCCGGCCGAGCTCGGCGCCGCGCTTACTAGTTACGAGGCCTGGATGCGGCCACTGATCGAGGACGCGCAGAAGTTGCCGCCGGGGACGCCGGGGCTCTTCTACCCGAGGTCCGAGGTCGGTGTGCGGGTCCTGCGGCTGACCGCATGTATCGGAAGCTTGGGCGTGCTCCGCAGGCTGACGTCGCGCATCGGGCACGTCGCCCGAACCGGGCAGGCCCTGCCGCTGATGAATCTCGACCAGAACGTGCGGTGAACGTGACCAGCCTCAGGCTCAGGTGAGCCTGAGGCTCGGGTTCAGGTGAGCCTGAAGCTCGGGTTGAGGCGAGCCCGCTGATAGGGCTCAGCCGCTGACGGCGCTCCGCTGCGTCGCGGCCCAGCTGGCGAGCAGCTCCAACCCATCCCCGGATGGCGTGCCAGCTTCGGCGGAGTAGGTCAACACCGTCAGGTTGTCGTCACCGGACAGCTCGAGCACCTCGAACGCCAGCTCCAACTCGCCAATCGCCGGATGGCGGAAACGCTTCGTCCCATGACGGTGCACGTAAACATCCTGAGCCGCCCACCAACTACGGAACGGCTCGCTGCGCATGGACAGTTCCCCGATCAGGTTCATCAGCTGCGGGTCGTCCGGGTGCCGGGCCGCCGCGGTCCGCAGCGCAGCGACCGCGGAGCGCGCCACCTGCGGCCACTCCGGATAGAACGCCTGCGCGTGCGGGCCCAGGAACGTGAACCGCATCGAGTTCACCGGCAGCTCCGGACTCGAGGCCACCATCGGCGCGTAGAGGGCCAGGCCGAGCGGATTCCCGGCCAGGACGTCGAAGCGGTGGTTGCGCAGGAACGCCGGTACGCCCGTCATCGAGTCCAGCACGCGGCGGATCGCCGGCCGGATCTCGGGCGCCTTCTCGCGGCGGGGGCGAGCCGGCGGCCGGCCCGCGGCGCGCGCCAGGTGGTGGAGGTGCGCCGACTCGGTGTCGTCGAGCCGCAGTGCGCGGGCGATCGCGTCCAGGACGCTGTCCGAGACACCGGCGAGGTTGCCGCGTTCCAGGCGGGTGTAGTACTCGACGCTGACCCCGGCGAGCGCCGCGACCTCACCGCGGCGGAGGCCGGCGACCCGGCGGCTGCCGTACGCGGGGATGCCCGCCTGTTCCGGGCTCAGCTTCGCCCGGCGGGAGCTCAGGAACGCGCGGACCTCGCTGCGGTTGTCCATGCCCCCAGGCTAGGCACCTCGCCCGGCGGGAGGGGGTCCCTGGCATTACCCCTCTGCGCAGGGTCTCCCAGCCGCATCTGTTTCAGCGCAGGCTCTCGGGATACGTCACTTGATGACCGGCAATCGAGAGGAACGTTCCATGACCACCGTCCCCAGCCTGACGCTGAACAACGGTGTCGAGCTGCCCGCCATCGGCCTCGGTGTCTTCCAGACCCCGCCGGAGGAGACCCGGGCCGCCGTCGAGGCGGCCCTGGCGACCGGCTACCGGCACGTCGACACCGCCGCTGCCTACGGCAACGAACGGCAGGTGGGCGAGGCCGTCGCCAGGTCCGGCGCCGAGGTCTTCCTCGAAACCAAGATCTGGATCAGTGACTACGGGTACGACGAGACGCTGCACGGCTTCGACAAGAGTGCCGGCAAGCTCGGTGTCGACCGGATCGACCTGCTGATTCTGCACCAGGCGCTGCCCTCGGAGTTCGGGCGGACCCTCGATGCGTACCGCGCGCTGGAGCGGCTGCTGGCCGACGGCAAGGTGCTCGCGATCGGCGTCAGCAACTTCATGGTCGAGCACCTGCAGGCCCTGCTCGACCGGGCCACGGTCGTGCCGGCGGTCAACCAGATTGAGGTTCACCCTTACTTCCAGCAGCGTGACGTGCAGGAGTTCGGCGTCCAGCACGGCATCCTGACCCAGGCGTGGGCTCCGATCGGGGGCATCACGTTCTACCGCGACAGCGGGCACACCAGCACGCTTGAGGATCCGGTGATCGGTGAGATCGCCAAGGCGTACGGGAAGACCCCGGCGCAGGTCATGCTGCGCTGGCATCTGCAGCAGGGCCGTCAGGTGATCCCGAAGTCGACCAAGGCGCAGCGGATCGCGGAGAACTTCGACGTGTTCGACTTCGACCTGACCGGTGAGCAGCTCGCCGCGATCGACGCCCTGGACACCGGCAAGCGCGGCGGCCCCGAGCCCGCCGACGTCACCCTCGAAACCTTCGGCCGCGCGATCCCCGAGGCCTGACCCGGCCGCGAGGCCTGACCCGGCCCCGAGGCCTGACCCGGCCGCGAGACCTGAACCACCCGACCCGCCAACCACACGGAGGACGATCATGCGTACCGCGAAGCTCGGCGACCTGGAGGTCGCCCGGATCGGCCTCGGCGCGATGGGGATGTCACACGGCTACACCGGCGCCGGCAGTGACGACGCCGAGTCGATCCGCACCATCCACCGGGCCGTCGACCTGGGCGTCACCCTCATCGACACCGCCGAGGTCTACGGCCCTTACGTCAACGAGGAGCTGGTCGGCCGGGCCCTGCGGGGACGCCGCGACCGGGTGGTGCTGGCCACCAAGTTCGGCCTGATCTCGCACACCGGCCGCGCCGCGGGCCGGCCCGACAGCAGCCCGGACAGCATCCGCGCGGCGGTCGACGGCTCCCTCAAGCGCCTCGGCACCGGTCACATCGACCTGTACTACCAGCACCGCGTCGACCCGGACACCCCGATCGAGGAGACCATGGGCGCCCTCGCCGACCTGGTCCGGGACGGCAAGATCCGTCACGTCGGGCTGTCCGAGGCTTGGACCGGCACCATCCGGCGGGCGCACGCCGTCCACCCGGTCACCGCCGTGCAGTCGGAGTACTCGCTGTGGACGCGTGACCAGGAGCTGCTGCTGCCGGTGCTGCGGGAGCTGGGGATCGGGCTGGTGGCGTACTCGCCGCTGGGGCGGGGCTTCCTCACCGGGGCGCTGCGGTCGCCGGCGGATCTGGAGGAACTGGACGACAGCGACTTCCGCAAGCACCACCCCCGCTTCACCGGGGAGAACTTCCAGCGCAACCTGCGCATCGCCGACCGGGTGCAGGCCGTCGCCGACCAGGTGGGTTGTACGCCGGCCCAGGTGGCGCTGGCCTGGCTGCTCGCTCAGGGGCAGGACGTCGTTCCGATCCCCGGGACCAAGCGGGTGAGCCGGGTGGAGGAGAACACGGCCGCGGACGCGGTGGAGCTCAGTGCGGAACTGATCTCCTCGCTGACTGCGCTGCCACCGGCCGAGGGCGGCCACCACACCGACGACCAGATGCGGCTCATCGAGCGCTGAGCCGGATTACGGCGTACCGGAAAAGCTGCCGCCCCGCGGGGCACCGGGGCCCCGCCTCGGGGGCCTGATCTGGCAAGATCGCGCGCATGATGCTGCGGCGCGCACGGGGGGCGGCGGCTCTGCTTCTGGCTGCTGCCGGGGTGGCGCTGACCGCGGC
>NZ_JBEZGQ010000108.1:0-14623 GCF_040650095.1 Actinoplanes sp. NPDC048791
GCCGCCGGTCGGGTCCTGGGCGGAGACCGCGCCGGCACCGGAAGCGGGCGGCGGGGTCGTGTCACCGGCCCCGCCGGGCGGCGAGCTCTGCGGATACGGCGGCTGACCACCCTGGCCCGGATACGGCGGCTGGCCGGGCTGACCCGGATACGCCTGCCCGGGGTAGCCCTGGCCGGGCTGACCCGGCCCGGGCTGGCCGGGGTAGGTCGGGTAGGGCGACTGGCTCGGGTATCCCGGGTACGCCGCCGGCTGGCCCGGATAGCCCGGGTACGGGTTCAGCGGGTCCCACGCGGCCTGCGGCTTGCGGAAGAAGGTGTTCGCGGCCGGCAGCGCCAGCAGGATCACCGCGCCCAGCAGCGCCAGCACGACCAGCACGGTCAGCAGTGTGGAGATCGGGGTGAACCAGCCGGGCAGCTCGTCGGAGAGCCGGGCCTCGACCTCGCTGGCGCTGGGCCCGGAGGTGTTGCCGGCGTCCAGGTTCATCCCGCTGGTCGCGGCGTTGCCGAGCAGGCCGAAGCCGTTGCAGCAGAGGAAGATGCCGCCGACCACCCAGGTCGTGATGCGGGCGCCCTGCTTGCCGCGGTTGTTGTAGATCGCCAGGATGGCCAGGCCGGCGGCGAAGAGGATGTTGATCACCACGCCGACCACGCTGGCCGCCACGATGACGCTCTCGGTGCCCGCTCCCGCGGTGTCGGCGTAGAGGTCGGAATAGACGCGCCGGATGGTGCCGATCGTGGTCAGCGACAGCACCGCGGAGATGATCGAGACGGCCGCGCTGAAGTAGAGCAGGTACGACGAGACGGAGACGACCGTCGGGCGGGCCCGGGTCGGGGGCGTTCCGGGGTACATCGGATCAGACACGGCGCTACCTCCTAGATCCACCACGGTATCGGGCGGCTGCCAGATCCGTCGACCGGCCGACATCAAGCCCCCAGCTGTGGCAACATCGCCCGATGTACGACGAAATCGCCTGAAACAGGTCGCTCGTTCAGGGGGACGACACAGGTCGAACGTGACCCCTACACTTCCATCCGTGGCGCGCCGCAGGCACCAGAGTCCAGCGGTGACGCCCCCTGCCCGGCCGAGTCGCCGCCCCCGCCCAACGCACGCCGGGGGCCAGGCAGACCGGATTCGGGCACCTTCCCGATTGCGCCGGCCGCGTGAGGTAACCGCGGCCGCCCCAGACTCGACAAGGACCGGTGAGTCCCATGCCCCACGCAGACACCCTGACCGTCGTGCACCATGACGACACGAGAACCAGCTACACCGACGTCCGGTACCAGTTGCACCGCGACGGCATCAGGATCTGGTCGTCCGACGGCGAGCACGCCATCACGGACATCTTGATGACCCACGCCTACCGGCAGCGGGAGGCGCGGGCCAGCTGACAGACGAAACCGGGGCACCCGATCGGGTGCCCCGGTTTTTTCATGCCCGGCGTACGGACAGACCGTCCTTGCCCTCACTGAGGTCGACCCGGACCGTGTCCCCGTCGACGATCTCGCCCGCGAGCAGCGCCCGGGCCAGCGAGTCGCCGATCGACGACTGGACCAGCCGGCGCAGCGGACGCGCACCGTAGATCGGGTCGAAGCCGCGCTCACCCAGCCACTGCACCGCGGCCTCACCCACCTCGAGGGCGAGCCGGCGGTCGGCGAGCCGGTGCCGCAGCCGGTCCAGCTGAATGTCCACGATGGCCGCCAGGTCCTGCGAGGTCAGCGCCTTGAACACCACGATGTCGTCGAGCCGGTTGAGGAACTCGGGCTTGAAGTGGGCCCGGACGGTGGCCATCACCTCCTCGCGCCGTTCCTCCTCGCCCAGGGTGAAGTCGGAGATGACCGACGAGCCCAGGTTGGAGGTCAGCACCAGGATGGCGTTGCGGAAGTCGACCGTACGGCCCTGACCGTCGGTGAGCCGGCCGTCGTCGAGCACCTGCAACAGCACGTCGAAGACGTCCGGGTGGGCCTTCTCGACCTCGTCCAGCAGCACCACCGAGTACGGCCGCCGCCGCACGGCCTCGGTGAGCTGGCCGCCCTCCTCGTAGCCGACGTATCCGGGCGGGGCGCCCAGCAGCCGGGCCACGGAGTGCTTCTCGCCGTACTCGCTCATGTCGATGCGGACCATGGCCCGCTCGTCGTCGAAGAGGAAGCCGGCCAGCGCCTTGGCCAGCTCGGTCTTGCCGACGCCGGTGGGGCCGAGGAACAGGAAGCTGCCGGTCGGGCGGTCCGGGTCGGCCACTCCGGCCCGGGCCCGGCGTACGGCTCCGGAGACGGCGGCCACGGCCTCGGTCTGGCCGACCACCCGGGCCTGCAGCGACTCCTCCATGCGGAGCAGCTTGGCGGTCTCGCCCTCCATCATCCGGCCGGCCGGGATGCCGGTCCACGAGGCGATGACCTCGGCGATGTCGTCGGCGCCGACCTCCTCCTTGACCATCGGCGGCTCGGTCTTCTCCTCCTCCGCCGCGGACGCGCTCTCGATCTCGGCCATCAGCGCGGGGATCTCCTGGTACTGCAGGCGGGAAGCCTTCTCCCACTCCGCGTCGCGCTGCGCGCGCTCCAGCTCCGCCTGGGCCTCGTCGAGCTTCTTCTTCAGCTCACCGACCCGGTTCAGGCCGCCGCGCTCGCGCTCCCAGCGCGCGTTCAGGGCGGTCAGCTCCTCCTCGCGGTCGGCGAGGTCACGCTCCAGCCGCTCCAGCCGGGCGACCGAGGCAGGATCGGTCTCCTTGGCCAGCGCGAGCTTCTCGACCCGCATCCGGTCGACCTGCCGCTGCAGCTGGTCCAGCTCCACCGGGCGGGAGTCGATCTCCATGCGCAGCCGGGAGGCGGCCTCGTCGATCAGGTCGATGGCCTTGTCCGGCAGGAACCGGTCGCTGATGTAGCGGTCCGAGAGCGCCGCGGCGGCGACCAGCGCGGCATCGGTGATCTGCACCCGGTGGTGCGCCTCGTAGCGGCCCTTGAGCCCGCGCAGGATGCCGATCGTGTCCTCGACCGTGGGCTCGCCGACCACGACCGGCTGGAAGCGCCGCTCCAGGGCAGGGTCCTTCTCGATGTGCTCGCGGTACTCGTCCAGCGTGGTCGCGCCGACCATCCGCAGCTCACCGCGGGCCAGCATCGGCTTGAGCATGTTGCCGGCGTCCATCGAGCCCTCGCCCTTGCCCGCGCCGACGACGGTGTGCAGCTCGTCGAGGAAGGTGACGACCTGGCCGTTGGAGTTGCGGATCTCCTCGAGCACGCTCTTGAGGCGCTCCTCGAACTGGCCGCGGTACTGCGCGCCGGCGACCATCGCGCCGAGGTCGAGCGAGACCAGCTTCTTGTCGCGCAGGGTCTCCGGGACGTCGCCGGCCACGATCCGCTGGGCCAGGCCCTCGACGATGGCGGTCTTGCCGACGCCCGGCTCACCGATCAGCACCGGGTTGTTCTTGGTGCGCCGGGAGAGCACCTGGATCACCCGGCGGATCTCGGCGTCACGCCCGATCACCGGGTCGATCTTGCCCTCGCGGGCCAGCGCGGTCAGGTCCACGCTGTACTTCTCCAGCGCCTGGTACGTCTGCTCGGGCTCGGCGGTGGTGACCCGCCGGTCGCCGCCCCGGACCGCCGGGAAGGCGCCGACCAGGGTCTCCTCGGTGGCACCGGCGTCGCGCAGGGTCTTGCCCACCGCGCCGCCGACGCGGGCCAGGCCGGCCAGCAGGTGCTCGGTGGAGACGTACTCGTCGCCGAGCGGCTTGGCGATCAGCTCGGCCTCACCGATCGCGTTGACGAACTCGCGCGACAGGCTGGGCTCGGCGGTGGAGGAGCCACGGGCGGAGGGCTGCTGCTCGACGGCGCGTACGGCCGCGCGCCGGACGTCGGCCGGATTGGCGCCGACCGCGCGCAGCAGCGCCGACGCGGTGGAGCCACCGGTGTCGAGCAGCGAAAGGAGCAGGTGCCACGGCTCGACGGTGGCGTGGCCCCGCTGATTCGCGTCGGCTACCGCACCGGTGATGACGTCGCGGCTCTTGGTGGTCAGGCGTTCGGCGTTCATGAGCTCCCCTGGATCGGATCTTCCCCAGTAGTGCAGCAATCCGAGACTTGAGCGTATTCCACTCAACTCTACGTCGGCCAGTCACCCGAACCCGGGGGTAATCGGCATCACCATGGGCAATGCCCCACGATGGCCGTAGCGTGGCCGTAATGGCCCAGGAAACATCGTCTCAGCTCGGGTCACGCATCGGTCGGGCTCTGCTCCCGCTCGGATTTCTCTTCCTGGCCGTCGGCATCTCGACCGCCCTGTTCAATCCGTTCCTGTCGCTGTTCCTCAGCACGGACGTGGACGCCGGGCCTGTCAAGATCACGTTCTTCCTGATCGTCGCGCCGCTCGGCGGCGTGCTCGGCTCGGTGCTCGTCGGCCGGCTCTCCGACCGGCGGCCGATCCGGCGCCGGCTGCTGATCGCCGGCGCGGTGGCCGGCCTGATCGGCACCGGCCTGACCGCGGTCGTCCGGGACTACTGGGTGCTGCTCGCCCTGGCGGTCACCGCCTTCGCGCTGGCCGGGTCGCTGTTCCCGCAATCCTTCGCGTACGCCCGGCAGGTCCTCGAACGCGACGACCCGGCCCGCGCCGCGCTCGGCATCAGCGCCCTGCGCACGGTCTTCTCGCTCGCCTGGGTGGCCGGCCCGCCGCTGGCCGCGTTCCTGCTCGACGCCGGCAGCTTCGTCTGGGTCTACGGCACCGCCGCCCTGATGTACGCCCTCGCCGCCGTGGTCGCGATCTTCTGGCTGGACGAGGTTCCGGCGCCCGCGGCCGCTGCCCCCGACACCCCGGACGCGCCCGTCGACGACCGCCTGGACGCGCCGAGATGGACGCTGTGGCTCACCGCCGCCGCCTTCACGTTGCTCCAGACGCCGCTGACCCTCGCGGTGCAGGCCCTGCCGCTGTTCATCAGCGCCGACATCGGCGGTGACGTCGGCGACGCCGGGCTGCTGCTCGGGCTCTGCGCCGCCCTGGAGATCCCGCTGATGCTGGGCCTGGGCGTGCTGGCCACCCGGCTGCCGTTGCGCGGGCTGCTGTTCGGCGGGGCCATCTGCGGTGTCGCGTACTACGCGCTGGTCGCCGTGGCCACCGACCTCTGGCTGCTCGTCGGCGGGCAGGTGCTCAACGCGCTGTTCATCGCCGCGGTCTCCGGGCTGGGCATCTCCTACATGCAGAACATGCTGCCCCGGCAGCCCGGACGGGCCACGACCCTGTTCACCAACTCGTTCCCGCTCGGCGCGATGCTGGCCGGACCGCTGTTCGGCGTCGCCCAGCACTTCGACTACCGGCTCGCGTACTGGCTGTGCACCGGGCTGTGCGCGGCCGGGCTGCTGCTCCTGATCGTGGTACGTAACGAGCGCGTACCGCAGCCGGCCTGACTGATCCGTTACCGTTGAGGGCGTGCGCGTACGGGTAGAGCAGACTCCACTGCCGGGCATCGGTGTCCGGCACGACCTGGTGACCTCGTCGGGCCGTACGGTCGGGGTGGTCTCGCACCGCAACGGCCGCCGCGACCTGGTGCTCTACGACGTGGACGACCCCGACGCCTGCCTGGCGTCGATACCGCTCACCGACGACGAGGCGGAGGCGCTCGCCGACGTCCTCGGCGCGTCCCTCATGCTCGGCCAGCTCGCGGGTCTGCGGCAGCAGGCCGCGGGTCTGCTCACCGAGCAGATCGCCCTGCCCGCCGGCTCGCCGTTCGTCGGCCGCCGCCTGGGTGACACCCGCACCCGCACCCGCACCGGCGCGTCCATCGTGGCCGTCCTGCGCGACCGCGAGGTGATCGCCTCCCCCGGCCCGTCCTTCGGCTTCGAGGCGAACGACGTCGTCGTCGCCGTCGGCACCCGCGAAGGTCTGGACGGCGTCACCGCCATCCTGGCCGGCGACACCGGCGACTGAGGCGCCGCCCGTGCACAGCACGACGATCCTCTTGATCGAGGTCGGCGCGCTTCTCTTCGCGCTCGGCATGCTCGGGCGCATCGGCCGCCGCTTCGGGCTCTCCCCCATCCCGCTCTACCTGCTCGCCGGGCTCGCCTTCGGGCACGGCGGTTTCCTGCCGCTGTCGGCCAGCCAGGAGTTCATCGAGGTCGGCGCCGAGATCGGCGTCATCCTGTTGCTGGTCATGCTGGGCCTGGAGTATTCGGCCAGCGAGCTCGTCGGCAACCTGCGCTCGGCCGCGCCCGCCGGCGTGGTCGACGCGGTGCTCAACGCCCTGCCCGGGGCCGGTTTCGCGTTCCTGCTCGGCTGGGGCTGGGAGGCCGCGCTGGTGCTGGCCGGGATCACCTGGGTGTCGTCGTCCGGGGTGATCGCCAAGGTGCTGGGCGACCTGGGCCGCATCGGTAACCGCGAGACCCCGGTGATCCTGTCGGTGCTGGTCATCGAGGACCTGGCGATGGCGTTCTACCTGCCGCTGGTCACCGCCGTACTGGCCGGGGTGGGGCTGATCGGCGGGCTCAAGGCGCTGGCCGTCGCGGTGCTCACGGTGGTCGCGGTGCTGGTCGTGGCGATCCGGTACGGCCACGCGATCTCCAACTTCATCTCGGTCAAGGACGCCGAGGCGCTGCTGCTCAGCGTGCTGGGGCTGACGCTGTTCGTCGCCGGGGTGGCCGCCGAGCTGAAGGTGTCCGCTGCTGTGGGGGCCTTCCTGGTGGGAATTGCGCTCTCGGGTCCGGTCGCCCACCACGCGACGCAGATCCTGTCGCCGTTGCGCGACCTGTTCGCGGCAGTCTTCTTCGTGTTCTTCGGGCTCTCCACCGATCCGGCCGCGATGCCGCCGGTGCTGCTGCCCGCGCTGGGCCTGGCCGTGCTGACCATGCTGACCAAGGTGCTGACCGGCGTGATCGCCGCCCGCCGGGCCGGCATCGCGCTGCCCGGTCAGGTGCGGGCCGGGCTGGCCCTGATGCCGCGCGGTGAGTTCTCGATCGTCATCGCCGGGCTGGCCGTGGCTTCCGGCGTCGAGCCCGAGCTGGCGCCGCTCGCAACCGCCTACGTGCTCATCACTGTGGTGACCGGGCCGATGCTGGCCCGCCTGTCGGACTACGCCTGGTTCAAGGCAATGATCCGGAAAAGGACGGCTGTGCGCCGGCCGGTGGAAGCCGTTCCCGCTGCTGAATGACCTTTTCCGCGCTCAGCGAGCGCTAAGCTACTGACCAGTATCCGAAAGTGATCTCTGACGACTTCCGTAGAACACTCACCTCGCGCTAACGTGTCGCCGCGACAACAACGTGTTATCGGGTGACCAGCGACTCGCCGGATGCAGGGGGATGCCCTTCCCAGCGGGTCAGCACGGCCCTCTGCCGGGGAGGACGGCGGCATGAGTGAGCTAAACGAGGCGGCGTCGTGACCGTGCGTGAGTCGGCTTTCTTCGGGTTCGTGAACCCGGTCGATCCACGGCCGGAAGAGCTGCAAGCCTGGGCCTACCACCCCGAGGCCGTGCCGCTGGACGCCATGCCGTCCGACTGGGACCTGCTCATCGCCGGTGACGTGCTCGCGCCCACCCTGTTCGAGCTGGCGATGGACCGGCAGTGCCCGGCCCGGCGCTTCGCGCTGCACTGCATGTACATCTACGCGGCCGACGGTGTCCGGCCCAACGCGACGTCGCAGCGCAAGCGCCGCCTGAAGAAGTACGTGGAGCGCGCGGAAGAGGTCGGCGACGAGCCGATGGCGATGTGGGCGCACAACTGCCGGGTGCTGATGACCCGCCCCGAGCTGTTCGAGTACGAGGACTGGATCGAGGGTGGCCTGGTGCGCCACCCCCGACGCCTCGCCGCTTTCGGCCGCCGCTAAGGCTCCTACCGCTCGCCGGAGCGTCGCGGGCGCCACACCACCAGCGCGGTCGACGGCCGTTCCTGCCGCACCAGATCGCGCCCCGGGTACGGCCCGACCGACTCCAGCTGCGCGATCCGCTGGTACGCCTCGCCGAGCTGCTGTTCCAGCTCGGCCACGCGTTCCTGCAGCTCGCCCACGAGCTGCTCGAGCCCGATGATCCGCTTGATGCCGGCCAGGTTGACGCCGTCCTCCTGGCTCAGCTTCTGCACCTCACGCAGCAGCGCGACGTCACGCTCGCTGTAGCGGCGACCGCCGCCACCGGCCCGGCCGGGCTGCACCAGGCCGAGCCGGTCGTACTGACGCAGCGTCTGCGGGTGCATCCCGGCCAGCCGCGCCGCGACGGAGATGATCAGGACCTTTGCGTCGGAGGCCTGCTCCCACGAGATGCTGATCTCTTCATACATGTGCCACCTCCTGACAAGGGTCCTGACCTAGCCGCGGCGCAGCCGGGCCTCGATGCGCTCGCGCTCGGCGTTGGGCGTGAGCTTGGCGAACTGCTCCAGCGCGTCCCGGGCCTCGGTGGTCACCGCGGCCGGGGACGGAACCTGCACCTCGACGGTGACCAGCAGATCGCCGGCCTGGCCGTCGCGGCGCTGCACACCCTTGCCGCGCGCCCGCAGTGTGCGGCCGCTCGGCGTGCCGGCCGGCACCCGCAGCGTCACGGGCGTGTCCAGCGTGGGAACGCGCAGATCGGTGCCGAGCACCGCCTCCGCGAACGTGATCGGCACGGTCAGCGTGATGTCGTCGCCGGTCCGCCCGAAGATCTCGTCCGGCCTCACCTTGACCTGCACGTACAGGTCGCCGGCGGGGCCGCCCTTGTCGCCCGGCTCGCCCCGGCCGGAGAGCCGGATGCGCTGGCCGTCGGCGACCCCGGCGGGGAAGCGGACGTTGATCGTGCGGTTCTTGGTGACGCCGCCGGTGCCCCGGCACTCGGGGCACTTCTCGTCGACGATGCTGCCCGCGCCCTGGCACTCGCGGCACGGCTCGGAGAAGCTGAACGACCCCTGGTTGCGGGAGATCAGCCCGGAGCCGTGGCACTGCGGACAGGTGCGCGGCACCGTGCCGGGCTTGGCGCCGTTGCCGTGGCAGGTGTCGCAGACCCCCGGCGACCGCAACGTCAGCGGCAGCGTCGTGCCCTTGACCGCGTGCGCGAAGTCGAGCGTGACCTCGGCCTCGACGTCCCGGCCACGCTGGGGTCCCCGGCGGGCGCCCGCTCCCGCCCCGCCGGCGCCACCGCCGGAGAAGATGGAGCTGAAGATGTCGGAGAAGCCCGCGCCGCCGAACCGGCGGTCACCGGACCCGCCGCCCTGACCGGCCCCGCTGAATCCGCCGCCGAACAGGTCGGACGGGTCGAACTGGGAACCGCCCGGACGGGCGCCCCGGCGGAACGCGCCCGAGCCGAACAGGGAGCGCATCTCGTCGTACTCGCGGCGCTTCTTGTCGTCGGAGAGCACGTCGTACGCCTCGGACGCGGCCTTGAACCGGTCCTCGGCGTCCTTGTTGCCGGGGTTGTGGTCCGGGTGGTTCTCCCGGGCCAGCTTGCGGTACGCCTTCTTGATCTCGTCGGCGGAGGCGGACTTGCCCACCCCGAGAACGGCGTAGAAGTCCTTCTCCAGCCAGTCCTTCGAACTCATCGAGCCCACCTCCTCCACCGGATCGTCGTCATAGGGACCGAGGTCCCGCCCACCGTGCGGTGGGCGGGACAGGTGCTCGTCACTCGGGGTCGGCGACCGCGACCAGGGCGGGCCGCAGCAGCCGCTCGCCCAGGGTGTAACCGCGGCGCATCACCTCGACGCAGGTCGGCTCCGTGACGTCGGCCGACGTCAGGTGCGCGACGGCCTCGTGCCGGGTCGGGTCGAAGGGGTCGCCCTTCTCGCCGAACGCCACGAGCCCGAGCTTGCCGACCGACGTGCCGAGCGCCTCGGCCACGGTGGCGAACGGACCGTTCAGGTCACCGTGCTCGCGGGCCCGGTCGATGTCGTCCAGCACCGGCAGCAGCGCGGTGAGCACCGAGCCGGTGGTCTGCTCGGCCGCCACGCTGCGGTCACGGTCGACGCGCTTGCGGTAGTTGGCGTACTCAGCCGTCACTCGCTGCAGGTCCCGGGTGCGCTCTTCGAGCTCGGTGCGCAGCGCTTCCAGTTCGGCGCCGAGGGCGGGCGTGTCGACTACCACGCCCTCCTCCGGCTCCTCGGCAGCGCGGTGCGCGCCTCCCGTGGACTCCTCCTCGGCCTGCTTGGCCACCTTGGTGTCCTTACCTTTCACGTCGATCTTGCGCCGGTCCCGGATGACGACGCGTTCGGTTGCCTCGCCGTCGTCGGACCGGCTCACTTCTTGTCGTCCTCGACGATCTCGGCGTCCACGACGTCGTCAGCGCCGCCGGCGTTCGGGCCCGCGCTCGCGCCCGCCGCACCGGCACCCGCGCCACCCGGGGCGTCCTGCGTGCCGTCGGGGCCGGGAGCGCCCTGCGTGCCGTCCTGGTTCTGCTGCGCGTACAGCAGCGAACCCGCCTGCTGGGAGACCGAGGCCAGCTTCTCGTGCGCGGTCTTGATCTTCTCGATGTCGCTGCCGCCCAGCGCACCGCGCAGGTCGCCCAGCGCCTCGCTGATCTGGTTGCGCGAGTCCTCGGGCAGCTTGTCGCCGCTCTCGGCCAGGAACTTCTCGGTCTGCCACTGCAGCTGCTCGGCCAGGTTGCGCGTCTCCGCGTCCTCCTTGCGCTGCTTGTCCTCGTCGGCGTGGTCCTGGGCGTCGCGCATCATGCGCTCGATGTCGTCCTTCGGCAGCGCGGAGCCACCGGTGATCGTCATCTTCTGCTCCTTGCCGGTGCCCATGTCCTTGGCGGCCACGTGCACGATGCCGTTCGCGTCGATGTCGAAGGTGACCTCGATCTGCGGCACGTTGCGAGGCGCCGGGGGCAGGCCGGTCAGCTCGAAGGTGCCGAGCTTCTTGTTGTACGCCGCGATCTCGCGCTCGCCCTGGAAGACCTGGATCAGCACGGACGGCTGGTTGTCGTCGGCCGTGGTGAAGACCTCGGAGCGCTTGGTCGGGATGGTGGTGTTGCGCTCGATGAGCTTGGTGAAGATGCCGCCCTTGGTCTCGATGCCCAGCGACAGCGGGGTCACGTCGAGCAGCAGGACGTCCTTGACCTCACCCTTGAGCACACCGGCCTGCAGGGCGGCGCCGACGGCGACGACCTCGTCCGGGTTGACACCCTTGTTGGGGTCGCGGCCGGTCATCGACTTGACCAGGTCGGACACCGCGGGCATGCGGGTGGAGCCGCCGACCAGGATGACGTGGTCGACGTCCTGGATCTTGATGCCGGCGTCCTTGATGGCCTGCTCGAACGGGCCCTTGCAGCGGTCCAGCAGGTCCTGGGTCATGCGCTGGAACTCCGACCGGCTCAGGGTCGTGTCCAGGTGCAGCGGACCGGCCGGGCCGGCGGTGATGTACGGCAGGTTGATGCTGGTGGTCGACGCGGCCGACAGCTCGATCTTCGCCTTCTCGGCGGCCTCACGCAGACGCTGCAGGGCCATCTTGTCGGTGGAGAGGTCGATGCCGTGCTCGCCGCGGAAGGTCTTGACCAGGTGGTCGATGACGCGCTGGTCCCAGTCGTCGCCGCCGAGGTGGTTGTCACCGGAGGTCGACTTGACCTCGATGACGCCCTCGCCCAGCTCGAGCAGGGAGACGTCGAAGGTGCCGCCGCCGAGGTCGAAGACCAGAACGGTCTGCTCCTTGGAGCCCTTGTCCAGGCCGTACGCCAGCGCGGCCGCGGTGGGCTCGTTGACGATGCGCAGGACGTTGAAGCCCGCGATCTCACCGGCCTCCTTGGTGGCCTGGCGCTGCGCGTCGTTGAAGTAGGCCGGGACGGTGATGACCGCGTCCGTGACCGACTCGCCGAGGTACGCCTCGGAGTCGCGCTTGAGCTTCATGAGCACCCGCGCCGAGATCTCCTGCGGGGTGTACTTCTTGCCGTCGATGTCGACGGACCAGTTGGTGCCGACCTCCCGCTTGACCGAACGGATCGTCCGGTCGGGGTTGGTCACCGCCTGACGCTTGGCGACCTCGCCGACGAGCACCTCGCCGTTGCGCGCGAAGGCGACGATGGACGGCGTCGTCCGGGAGCCTTCGGCGTTCGCGACGACCGTGGGCTCACCGCCCTCGAGAACGCTGACGCAGGAGTTCGTGGTGCCGAGGTCGATGCCGACCGCTCGTGCCATGTTCGCTTCCTCGCTTCATTGCCGGTTGCAAGTCTCGGTACTCAAGTTGAGTGGACCGGACTCAATGATGCCACGGCGATCCAACTCCGCAAGCCAGAGTTGAGTCAAGGCGGCGCAAGTCACTGTCAGCAGGTACCTGTCCGGTCACGGCGACGGGGTACCTGTTGTGGGGAATGCATAGATCAGGCACGCTTTACCCGTGACGACGCACGGTGACGCGGTCGGTCCGTCGGCCACTCCCGCCGTAGCCGACCCACCCCCCACAAAAGCCCAGTCCAACGGCGCGCCCGCAGCGGCGGGCGCCAGCAAACCCGACAAATCATCCGGTACGGTCGCAGACGCGACAACCGCAGGTCCGTCCGCCCAGGCCGACGAGGCCGACAGCGGCGCGCAGCCGGAGCCTGCCGCCACCACGCCACCGAAGCCGGAATGGCCGCCCACCACGGCCGCGACCACGGGAAACGTCGTGACGACGAAGTCAAAGCAGCCGGCCGGGGAGCAGCTCCCCGACGAGCCGACCACACCAGCCGGCACCGCACCCCCCGGTACGCCGGAGAGCGCTCCCCCGGTGACCGCGCCCAGCTCCACTGCCAAGAGCGGGGAGGCCGTCGAGCCCCCGTCGGCCGACAAGCCGACGTCCACTGACGCGGTGGAAGCGGATTCCGGCGCAACCGAATCCAACTCGCCCGCAGTCGGCTCGCCCGCATCCGGTCCGTCCGCATCCGGTCCGCCCGCATCCGGTACGTCCAAATCCGGTACGTCCAAATCCGGTACGTCCAAATCCGGTCCGTCAGCATCCGGCCGGTCCGCGGCCGGCCCGTCGGCCAAGCCCAAGTCCACAGCCGACATCGAGCCCGAGGCGGCCGCTGACGCCGAACCGGCGACGGCCACCGAGCCGCACCGGAGCACGAAGTCCGCCGGTGACGAGCCGGACGCCCCCGCAAAACCCGGCGCCAACGACGAAACCACCCTGGCCGGAAAGCCCGAGGCGAGCGACGAGACGACCCTGGTCGCGAAATCCGGTGCCGGCGACAAGCCGACGGCGGTCGCGAAGCCGGACGCCAGCGACAAGCCGACCCCGACCACGGAGCCGACCGCCGACGACGAGCCCACCCTGGTCGCCAAGTCCGACGCAGGCGACAAGCCGGCGCTCGTCGAGAAGCCGACCACCGGCGCCCAGCCCACCCTGGCCGCCAAGTCCGACGCAGGCGACAAGCCGGCGCTCGTCGAGAAGCCGACCACCGGCGACGAGCCCACCCTGGCCGCGAAGTCCGACACGGACGACGAGCCGACGCTGGTCAAGGAGCCGACCGCCGGCGACGAGCCGACCCTGGTCAAGGAGCCCGCGGCCGACACCGAGGCGCTGCCGACGTCGCGCCCGGCCGACGAGGAGCCGACCGTCGCTGCCCGCCCGGCCGGCGCCGAAGAGCCCACCCTGATCGACACGCCCGCCGAGGACGAGCCGACCGTGGTCGCCGAGACGGCCGGCACCGACAAGTCCCCGGCGGTCGACAAGACGGCCGGCAAGGACAAGCCCGCCGCGGTCACCGAGCCGGTTCCAGCCGACCCCGCGGTCAAGGACGATGTGCCGATCTCGCGCTCCCGGCCCAAGGACCTCGCCGCGGTGCTCGCGCCCGTTCCGCCCGTCGAGCCGCCGCCCGCGGTCGGGGATCTTGCCGTCGCCCTGTCCAAGCTGCGCGCGGCGATCGGCGGGACGCCGTACCCCCTGGTCATGCCCTCCGCCGAGGAGGCCAAGCGGATCGGCGCCGCGCTGGTCGCCCAGCTCGACGACTACCTGTTGCCGCGCCTCGCGCGGCTCGACGCGCCGCTGCTGGTCGTGGTCGGTGGTTCCACCGGCGCCGGCAAGTCCACCCTGGTCAACAGCCTGGTCCGGGCACCCGTCACCAAGGCCGGGGTGCTGCGCCCGACGACCCGGTCGCCGGTGCTGGTCAGCCATCCGTCCGATTCGCCGTGGTTCCGCAACGGCGATCTGCTGCCGGGGCTGACGCGTACCGCGGAGAGCTCGACGGATCCGCAGACGCTGCAGCTGGTCTCCGCGACGGCGCTCGGTCCTGGTCTGGCTTTCCTGGACGCTCCGGACATCGACTCGGTGGTCGACCGGAACCGGCAGCTCGCCGCGCAACTGCTGGCTGCCGCTGACTTGTGGCTCTTCGTCACGACGGCGGCTCGTTACGCTGACGCCGTACCGTGGGAGCTGCTGACCACCGCCCGGCTGCGCGGCACCGTGATCGCCCTGGTCCTGGACCGGGTGCCGGCCGAGGCGGCCGGCGAGATCTCCGCGCACCTCGCCGAGATGCTCACCGACCGCGACATGGGCGCCGCGCCGATCTTCGTGCTGCCGGAGTCCACGTTGGAGGGCAGCGGGCTGCTGCCGGAGGACGTCACCCGGCCGCTGCACGACTGGTTCGCGCAGCTCGCGGCCGACGCCAACGCGCGGGCGGCTGTGGTCAAGCAGACGCTCGACGGTGCGCTGGCCGCGCTGGGACCGGCGGTGGCCGGCCTGGCCGAGGCCGCCGACGAGCAGGCGACCGCCGCGAGGGCGCTGGACGAGCGGGTCA
>NZ_JBEZGQ010000109.1:0-14570 GCF_040650095.1 Actinoplanes sp. NPDC048791
GTGGCCATCGCCGCGGCCCAGCTCGCCGGGTACGAGCTGGACGGGGGTGCGGCGGTCGCGGCCACCGTGGCGGCCGAGCGGTGCCTGGCCATCGACCGGTACCACGACGAGGGGTGGCGGGTGCTCGTCGCGGCGTACGAGCGCAACGGCGACCTGGGCGCCGCCCAGCGGGCCCGCGGCCGTTATGCCGAAGCCCTCGCCGAGCTGGGCATCTCGTCGCAGGTCGTTCACTGATCGCGGTGCACCCGGGCCCGGCCGACGGCGACCGACTCCGCCCGGACCGTGACCGGTACGTGGGCCGGCAGCGAGTCCACGATCAGCGTCCGGATCCGGGCCGGGTCGACCGGGGCGCCGGCGCGGGTCCGGACCGTCACCTCGATCCGGGGTTCCGGCGTGCCCGGCAGCCGGGAACCGGGGTGCGGGGACCAGCCGCAGCCGCCGGTGTCCACCACCTCGACCGTGCCGCCGGTGAGCAGCTCGACGTGTTTGGCCAGGCCGCGCCGGGTGCCGCGCCACCGGTGCAGCTGCACCGCCTCAGCCACCAGGGCCCGCCGCTGAGCCAACGGCCACCCATCGTCCAGCGGGTACGCGACCCAGCCGGCGAGCCAGTCGAGGAAGTCCTCCGGCGCCAGGTGCGGGTCGAGGTACGCGGCGAAGCTGTCCAGGGTCAGCAGCGCCGGGGCCAGCACCTCGTCCAGCGCCGCGGTGAGCTGCTGCACGAACTCGTGCTCCTGGTAGACCGCCGGCAGGGTCTGGCCGATCGGGTGGGCGGTCGGCGCCTGGTCGAGTCCGGTCCGCATGCTCATCCTTCGGTGATCCTGATCTGGTGGCCCCGAGATATCACCAGGCCGTGCGGTGGCAGGTCGATGCGCTGCACCGGCCGCACGTCGGGTGAGCTGCGCGCTCTGGCCTCGTACAGCTGGACGTCCTCGACCAGATCGAGCCCGGGCAGCCGCTGGAGCACGGCGAAGATCTCGCCGGACTGCACCGGCCGGCCGAACGGCCAGCCGGTGCCGTCCGGGCCACCGACGACCGGGTTCAGGTAGCGGTACAGCGCTTCGGTGGCCTGGCTGAGCAGCGTGTCGCGAGTGGTACGCGTCCGCGCGTGCAACTGCGCGACCACCGTGACGCCCAGGTAGTACGGCGGCTCGACCATGACGCGGGCGCCGAGGCACCGCCGCTCCTCCAGGTAGTCGGCGATCCGGGCGAGCGTCTCGTCGCTCGGCTGCGGTTCGGCCGCCGCGGGATCCAGCGCCTCGGACACCTTCGGTACGACCAGCAGCCGCACCGCGCCGGGCTGATCCGGCACCGGTACGCACTTGACCCGGGCCACGTCCGGCGCGGCCTCGCGGGCCAGGTACTCGTAGTCGTCCACGGTCACCGCCCGGTCCCGGGTCCGCAGCAGCAACGGCCCGCGCAGCGCCGCATCGGCCACCGATTCGCCGTCGACCCCGCCGCTGCCCGCCCGCCGGTTGGTCACGCTGGTCACGAACGGCACCGGGTCACGCTGCACGCGCAGGACGTTGCGGGCCACGTTGCCGCGTTTGCCGCCGCCGGTGCGGTACCGCGGCACCCGGATCGGCGCAGCCTTCGGCGGAACCTTGCCGTAGTAACGCAAAGTCCCGTCCGGCTCGCGGGTCGCGGGCCCGAACACCACCTCGCCCTGCACCCGGTCGACCATGAAGTGCGGGTCACCTGAGCCTGAAGCGGCGAAGGTCTGCACCTCGTGCCACTGCTCCCAGTCGTTGCCGCCGGCGACCTCGACGACCAGGTCGCCGGTGGCGGCCACCGGCCGGCGCTGCAAGGGGAAACGCTGACCCGGTACGCCCTCCGACATCCCGACCACCTCGTGCTCCACCGTGTCGGAATGCTCGGCGCCGATCGTGCCGCCGATGGTCGCGGCGCTCACTCCGAGGATCCCCGGAGTGTTGGTGTAGTACGCCTGCTTGGGCCGTGGTTCGACCGTCCGGCAGCGCAGCCAGCCCGCGCGGTGCCGGCCGATCAGCGACACGACGTGCGACGGCGGCACGTGCAGCACCACGTCACCGGGCTTGTTGAGGCCGCCGGTGTCGTCCCGGTCGACCTCGCACGGCGCCCACTCCGTACCGGTCCAGGCCTCCCACTGCAGCGGCGGATCGTCGGGCCGGACACCCACGCCCCGGACCGGGCAGTCGAGCCGCAGCAGCACCGCGCATCGGGGGACCGCGGCCGACAGTCCGAACAGGACTGCGTCGCCGATCCCGGGCGGCTGGGCGAAACACTCCACGCCGGCGCCGCCGCGCAGATCCTCGGTGCGGTCGAACGGCTGTCCGCCCGCACTCCAGGTCATGATCCGCGACAGCGAGCACGGCACGATGAACAGGTCGTCGCGGGTGTGGAAGACGACCGGCTCCTCCGCCTCGGTCTGCACGCACGCCACCTCGGCGCCCGCCGGGACCGTCACGGCGGCGTCGCGCGCGGCCGACAGCCAGAAGGTGACGTCGCACCGGGCCGCCGTCGGCGGGAACAGCCGCAGGCCGATCAGCTCGAGGAACCGCAGGTAGTGCAGGTCCGGCACCCGGTTGAGCCGGTAGATGAGCTGGTCGACCATCATGGCGAAGGTCTCGATCAGGGTGACCCCCGGATCGGAGACGTTGTGGTCCGTCCATTCCGGACAGTTGCGCTGGACCAGGCGTTTGGCCTCGTCCACGAGGTCCTGGAAGCGGCGGTCGTCGAGGTTGGGGGCCGGCAGCGACATCAGACACCGTCCTGCTCGATAGCGCCGTCGCCGCCGTCGTGGGCGGGGATGACGTAGAAGGGGAAGACCAGGTTGCGCGGGTCGTTGTCGCCGCGGATCAGGTAGCGGATCTCGATGAGCAGGGTGCCGCGGTCGGCCCGGTCGAAGGACACCACGACGTCGCTGACCGCGATTCGGGGCTCCCAGCGGTCCAGGGCCAGCCGCACCTCGTACGCGATCTGCCCGGCCGTGGCCGCGTCCGCCGACGCGAACACCAGGTCGTGGATGGCGCAGCCGAACTCCGGCCGCATCGGCCGTTCCCCGGGGGCGGTGGCCAGGATCAGCTGGATGCTCTCGATCACCTCGCGCTCCCCGGCGACCAGCGCGATCGAGCCGGTGACGTCGGTGTGCACCGGGAAGGCCCAGCCGGCGCCGATGAACTCCTCGCGCATCTCAGCCTCCGATCAGCACGGTGAAGCAGCCGGCGACGATCGGCGCCCCGCAGGCGGCCAGGTCACCCATCCGGGCGGCGGGCATCCCACCGATGAGCACGGTGGGGCAGCCCGGCGGGGCGATCGGGGTCGGCGGGTGCACGGCCGGCGGCGGGAACGAGCACGTGTGCAGCCCGCCGACCGTGGCCGCCGGCAGCCCACCGATCAGCACTGTGGGCACGCCCGGCGGCGTCAGCACACCCGGGTGACCGGTGGGATCGCCGACCCTCGCCGCCGGTGGCATCGTGACCGTCTCCTCTAGTTGATCCGGACGATTCCGCCGCGCACGGTCAGCGCGCCGCCGGCGGTCAGTTCCGCGGTGCTCTGGCCCGCGATCTTCACCTGCGCGCCCTTGAGGTCGAGCAGCCCGGCCCCGGCGTCGACCGTGACGCCCATCCCGCTGATCTTCACCGGGCCGGCGCTGGTCAGCTCCACGGTGTTGGCGGCGCCGTCCAGCTTGAGCAGCAGCTTGCCGCTGCCGGTGCGCAACAGCACCGCGTCGCCGCGCGGGGAGTCGATCAGCTCCAGGCGGTGCCCGGTCCGGCTGACGATCGCCCGTACGCCGATCTCGCCGCTCGCGTCGTCGATGGCCGGCACCTCGGTGGCCGGCGGGGTGTCCTTGCCGTTGTGCAGCCCGCCGAGCACGTACGGCGTGTCCAGGTCACCGCCGGCGAACCCGACCAGCACCTCGTCACCGACCTCGGGCAGCACGAAGAACCCGCGGTCCCGGCCGGCCCCGGCGTGCACGGTACGGGCCCAGCCGCTGGTGAAGTCCTTGGACAGCCAGGGCAGCGTGACCCGGACCCGGCCGGCCTTGAGCGGGTCCCGGACGTCGCTGACGATGGCCGGCACCAGCCCGCCGGTCACCCTCGGCATCGTCGCCTCGGCGCCGCCGGAGACCAGCCCGTAGAGCGAGCGTTCCTGGCGGCCGGACACGGTGAACGCGGTGGTGTAACCGGCCTGGTCGCCGAACTGGTGCCGGGTGCTGGTCAGCGTGTACTTGCCGGCGAACGGCTCGCCCAGGCCGGCCAGCGTGACGGCCGTACCGGCGCGCAGCCTGGGGTTGCCCTTGGCCACGCCGTCCAGCTCGGCACAGGCACCACCGATCTGATCGGCGAGGGCCTGCGCGGCCGCCTTCACCTCACCATGATTGTGGTAAGCCGCACCTGAGGCCAGCAGCGGCGGGCTGCCGAAGGTCCGGGCCATCGCCACCGGGTCCAGGCCCGTCACCTCCGTACCCGGCACGCGGGGAACGGCCGTAGCCGTGAGCTCCTGCTTCTGATCGGCGTTCCACCCCCGCGCCTCCACCTCGGGCACCTGCTCGGCCGCGCTCAGGCAGGCCCGCAACGACACGAGGTTGCGGTTCACCTCAAGCACCAGCGGATCGCGGGTGGCGGCCACGGTCGTCGCCGGGGCCCCGGTGGGCGGATCCGGTACGCGGAAGTCCAGCGTGCTGTCGACGACGGTGAGCCGCGCCCCGACCAGGTAGGCCAGCCGGCTCAGGAACTCCCAGTCGCTGACGTTGTCCTGGCTCAGCTGAGCGTCGGACTGCCCGCCGGCCCCGGAGCCGGCCTCGATCCGGCCGGGCTTGAGCCCGGCCCGGTCGGTCACCTTGCGGACCACGTCCGGGATGGTCATGTTCGGGTACGCCGCCACCCGCCGTCCCCGGAACAGCCGGTGCGCCCGGTCCAGCGCGCGCACCTCGGTGAACGTCCCGGCCGGGTCGATGTCCACCTCCAGGGCGGTCACCTCACCGATCATCAGCGGCTGCGGCGGCCCCGGCTCGGCGGTCTGCACCTTCACTGTCAGCACCGAACCGATCTTCACCTTGGCCTTGGCCAGCACCAACTGCTCCGGGTCCCGGAACCGCAGCACACAGAGGTCCGGCAGGTGCACGCTGTCATCCACGTAGGCCTGGGTGAGCAGCGACATCACGTCGGCCGCCAGGGCGGAACCGTCGAGCTCGACGATGAGCGTGTTGGCGAAGCTCTCGTTAGCCATGGCTGAAACCCTCCGCCACCAGCTCGTCCAGGGCCGGCAGCAGCAGCCGGGTGCCCGCGCGGAGCCGCATCGGGTCGTCGATCCCGTTGGCCTCGGCGACGGCCCGCCACAGGTTCGGGTCGCCGTACGCGTGGAACGCCACCGACGGCAGGGTGTCGCCGGCCACCACCACGTGCGCGTCCCGGGCCGCCAGTGCGCCGGAGGTCGGGTTCTGGCCGCCACGCTCGCCGGAGATCTCCTCCAGCGTCACGGTGCACACCGCCCGTACCGGATTGCCGCTCGGGGTGAAGAGCGTGTACTTCGCGGTGACGCTGCTGACGAAGCCGGGGAAGCCGGTCATCCCGCCCCAGCGGAAGATGACCCACGGCGGCGACGCCTTCTTAGCCTGCCGGCTCTTGTCCGTCGGCACGCAGCAGGCGAAGAGCTGATCGACGATCTTCGGCACCCGGTCGTCCATGGTGTCGGTGGCGTCGAAGAACATCTCCAGGGTCAGCTTGCTCGGATCCGAGCCGGTGAACTGGACCGGCCCGCTCTTCGGCGCGCTGCGCTGGTTCTCCCGCGACCACTTGGCGTTCTTGGTGAGGCTCAGCTCCTTCGGATTGAACTGGAAGTCGATCCGGCCGAGCCGTACCCCGCTGGGCGCGGCGGTGCTGCCGTCCGAGGGCGGCTCCCGCAGCTCGAGGTACGCGTGCTGCAGGTTGGCCGGCGCCCCGGCAGCCGGCGGTGCGGCGCCGGCGGCGGTGAACGTCACGGGAGAGGTCATCGCGGTCCGCCTCAGGCCCCGGCGCCGGGCGCCAGGAAGCCGTGGTGGGCCAGCTCGAGGGTCTCGGTGGCCACCTTCGGCGAATCGGCGCTCAACTGCGGCCCGGTCCACCGCACCGGAATCACCCCGGTCAGCGCCCACCGCGCGATGACCGTGCCCTCCTGGGTACGCGCCTCGATGGTCGCGGTCCGGCGCTTGACGCCACTGGCCATCTCCGTGAAGTACCGCAGAATCCCGGCGCTGGCACTGGTGACCGGCCGGGACAGCTTGACGTTCGAGTACTTCATCCGGGTGGGCAGCTGCCAGACGACCCCGTTGCTGCCGCCCTCCTCCCGCTGCTCCATGACGACCTCACAACCCAGACCGTCACAACTGTTGAAGGAGCCGAGGTTGTCGTCGTCGATGCTGACGACAAAACAGACGGCCACCGCCTCATCGGTGTCGGTCATGGTGGCACTCCCTCTCTCGGACGCCTCAGCGTTCTCTTGGACGCCTCAGCGTTCTCTTGGACGCCTCAGCGCCGCAGGTCGGTGATCAGGCCGCGACGGTCCCGGTCCTTGCGCAGTTCGGCCCGCAGCCGGCGGTAGAGCGGGTCGAACAGGGTTTTGAGCAGCTCTTCCGGTGGGGGTGGGGTGGGCGGTGGTTGCGGGGGTGGGGTGGCGGTTGCCGGTGTGCTTTCGGCTGGGATCTGCACTTCGGTTGATGCGGCGGTTGCCGGCTCGGCGGTTGCCTGCATGACCTGTACGGCCCGCTGGATGGTCTCTGCGGTCGGAGGCTGTGGTGGTTCGTCAGGCCACGACACGATCGTCGGCATCACGGGGGAGGTGGTGGGGCGGGGTGGGGTGGGCTGGGCTGTCGCTCGGCCGGGTTGTGGGGCGGTCGGCATGGCGATGTCGGTGGTGCGTTGTGCTCGGAGGAGCGGCGGGCGGTCGGCTAGCAGGCCGGCCATCGCGGGTTTTTCTTCGGTCGATCGGGCGAGAGGAAGCACGGGTTGTGCCGGTGGCGGGGGCGGTTCGTGCTGGGGACCGGGCGTTGCGTGCTCGGTGTCCGCGAGGTGGGTCGTAGCGGCGTGTGCGCCTCGGGTTGAGGTCAGCATCTCCTGGGTGTTCTGAGCCTCAACTCCGGCGGTCGGTGGGGTCGCGATCCGTTGCAGGGCAGGGGATGTGGTGAGGGGCGGACCGATGGCGCGGGTGGGTCCGGCCGGTCGGTCGGGGAGTGCGGGCGGCGGGACTGGGGGTGGCACGATCGGCGCGCCGAGACCCAGCCGGCGCGGGGGCGGTGGTGCGTCGCCGAGCGTGGTGCGTTGGGCGGTCGCGGGCGGCTTTCGTCCTGGGGTGAGCGACGTCATGGAGACGTCAACCTCACGTTGGACAGGTGAAGGTAGGGGCAGATCCACCGGCCGCGGCAATCCATGATGGACGGCTTCCGGTTGGTCGATGGTGTGGTGGATTGGCGCCGGTGGTCCGACGTTGTCCTCGATAGGCGGTTGCTCGGTGAGGGGCCGGATCGGTAGCGGTGGATCGGTGGTGGGTTGGATCGCCGGCGGTTGGTAGACAGAGGGCCGGGCGGCCGGCGATGGATCGATGGAAAGCTGGATCGCTTGCGGTGGCTCGGCGGAGTGCTGGACCGCTTGCGGTGGCTCGGCGGAGTGCTGGACCGGTAGCGGAGGTTCGCCGGAGGCCAGTGGCGGCGGCTCGGTGCTCGGGTCGGTCCTGGGGAGCGGATCGGCTGCCTTCCCGACTACCGGCTGCGGATCGAAGGCACGTTGCGCGACGGGCGATGACGGCGGTCCACTTCGGACCGGGAGCGGCAGATGAGTCACGTCGTGGCTCGTTTCAGATCCCGTCGAATGCTGGATCGGCGGCATGTCCACCGCATGGCGGTCCGGCGGCAGCTGGTCCACCGCGTGGCGGTCTGGCGGCGGCTGGTCTACCGCGCGCTGGGCCGGCGGTGTCGCACTCGCAGCAGGCTGACGTGGTGGGGGCGGGTCCACTGCGTGCTGGGGCTGCGGTACCGGGCTGGCTGCGTGCCTTGCCGGTGGCATCGAGCCTTCCGCGCGCTGCGCTTGCGGTGCCGGGCCGGCCGCGTGCTGGGTCGGCAGTAGCGGGTCTACCGCGCGCTGCGGCTGCGGCGTCGGGCCGGCCGCGTGCTGGGTCGGCGGTAGCGGGTCCATCGCGCGCTGCGCCTGCGGTGCCGGGCCAGCCGCGTGCCGGGCCGACGGCAGTTGATCTATCGCATGCTCGACGCGCAACTTCGGTTTGGCGTCAGGCGGGGGTGAGTCCATCGCGCGCTGAACGTGTGGCATCAGGTCCGTCGGGTGCCGGATCACTGAGGGCGGTTCGGCCGGCGACTCCGGGCTCGCAGCAAAGTGAAGCGGCGGCAGCGGGTCGTCCGCGCGCTGGTCGTGCGGCACCGGGTTCGTTGCCGGGTGACCCGGCGGAAGGGGATCGACAGTGCGCTGGGTGTGCGGCGCCGGGTCGATCGCTCGCTGGACCGGACTTTCCGCGGGCGTGCCCACCGGCTTCGGACTCGTCGGCAGCTGGGCCGGCGGCAGCGTCTCTTCCGCCTGTTGGGTCCGGGGCGCCGAGCTCGCGTCACGTCGGCCCGACGCGAGCTGTTCCACCGCCCGCTGCACCTGCGGCACCGAGATCGCCGCACGCTCAGTCGACGGTGAGGTCTGCCTGGTCATGGACAGGTGAACTGCACCCGCCGACGGGTCCGTCAACTGCGGAACCAGCGCGGGCGCCCCCGCATCGGCCAGTTCGGTCCCTGCAGCCGCGTCGCGCGCGGGCGTGTCGTCCTTGATATCGACTGCAACGGCGTCCATTGTGGCCGGCGGATCTGCCGTCCACCGCTGGACGAACGCACTCAACCGCCCACCACCACGCTCGGGCCGGTCGCGTGGCACCACCGGCGGAGCCGGCGCCACCGGGACCGCCTCGACCACCCCGGACGGCTCCTCCGGCGTGACCACATGACCCAGCGGCGCGAGCAACCCCGGGCTCTGCCACGATGCCAGCTCCCCGGCGAACCGGCCCGGCGGGTCGATCAGCGGATGTTCGCCGATGACCCGCTGCACCGGCGCCAGATCAGCCCACTCCCGCCGCCTCGCCACGACGGGAGGCGGGCCGGTCACCTCGCGCTCGGCGGTCCGCCGCCACGGCCACATCTGCGCTCACCGTCCCTCGCTGATCCGCGTGTTGAGCTTGGCTATCTCGCCGACGAAGCGGCGGCGTTCGGCGTGTTCCAGGTCGAGGATGTCGTCCAGCGGCCAGTGGAAGTGGTACGCGACGTACGCGACCTCCTCGTAGAGGCGGCCGGCCGCGTACGTCAGGATTCCCCCAGGCGCCCACCGGCCAGGTCTATCGCGAAGCGGTGGCCGCATTCCGGGCAGGCGACCGCCGCCCGGGTGTGGCCCTCGCTGTTGATGCGCCGGTAGAGGTCCTGCAGGAACGCCAGGTCGCCGGCGAAGAGTTGTTCCACGATGCCCGCGTGCACGTCGGTGACCGGGCCGATCCGGGTGACGACCCGGGCCAGCAGCACCACGGTCAGGTACGCCGGGTTCTCGCGTACGCGGTCGTCTCGCAGTGGCACGAGCTCGTCGCGGGCGGTGGCCAGGCGCATCGAGCCTGACCGGTGCACCGTTCCGGATCCGTCCACGTAGCCTCGGGGCAGTTCGAAGGCGAACTCGGTGCGCAGCGGCTCCGGACGCGCCTCCTGCTGCTGGGGGCGGGACTCGGGCTGCTCCACCGTGGCGATCGTGCGCCGCATGGCTACTCGACTTCCATGCGCTCGTACGTGATGACGATCTTCTCCGTGAGCACGCTGGTGTCGCCCGCCTTGAGGGCGCCGATCTCCAGGCTCTTCGGCCACGCGTTGGTCAGCTTGTAGCGCTTGATCGCCGTGCCCTCGTAGTCGTACACGATGATCGCGCCGCCTTTGCGGGCATCCGCCATCTTGCCGAACTGGGCTGCCTGGACCCATTTCTCGAAGCTGTTGTCCCCGGTGAGGCCGCGGGTCAGGGTCACCTCGCCCGCCTTGGGCCGGCCGGGCAGCTTCTTGATGACGTACTTGCCGTCGCTGGTGTTCTGCTTGAGCTCGATGACGTCCTGCTCCATCTTGAGGCCGCTGACCTCGTTGATCTGCTTGATGACGACGCCGTCCACCTCGAGGCCGAACGCATGACCTACCGCTTTGTCGAGTTCGTCCATGACTAGGGTCTCCTCCTCCGACGAGTGACGACTACTCGCTGACCAGGCTGTTGCCGCCGGACATCTGGGCCAGGCGGAAGATGACGAACTCGGCCGGCTTCACCGGGGCGACGCCGATCTCGCAGATGACCTGCCCGGCGTCGATGCTCTCGGCCGGGTTGGTCTCCCGGTCGCACTTGACGAAGAAGGCCTCGGTCGGGGTCAGGCCGAACAAAGCGCCGCTGTTCCACTGCAGCACCAGGAAGGCGCTGATGGTGCGGCGTACCTTGGCCCACAGCGCGTCGTCGTTGGGCTCGAACACGACCCACTGGGTGCCGTTGAGGATCGACTCCTCCAGGAAGTTGAAGAGCCGCCGTACGTTCAGGTAACGCCATTCCGGGTCGCTGGAGAGGGTGCGGGCGCCCCAGATCCGTACGCCGCGGCCCGGGAACGCGCGGATGCAGTTGACCCCGTTCGGGTTCAGCAGCTCCTGCTCGCCGCGGGTCAGGTGGGTCTCCAGGGCGATGGCGCCGCGGATGACCTCGTTCGCCGGTGCCTTGTGCACGCCGCGGGTGGCGTCGTTGCGGGCCCACACCCCGGCCACGTGCCCGCTCGGTGGGACGAAGACGTTGGTGCCGGTGGCCGGGTCGAAGACCTTGACCCAGGGGTAGTACAGGGCGCCGTACGCTGTGTCGTAGCCGGCCAGATCGGTGCGCCACTCCCGCATCTGCTGCGCGGACAGCGACGGCGGCGGGTCGAGGATCGCCATCCGGTCGCCCATCAGCTCACAGTGGGCGATCATGGCGAGCTGGACCGCCTTGACCGACTCCAGGTCGACGATGCCGCGGTGGTACGCCCCCATCAGGTCGGGCGCGGACACCATGGTGATCTCGTCGATGGCTTCCAGGCCGCCGACCCCGGTGCGTTCGCTGGCGTCGCCGACGTAGTCCTCCGTACCCATCTGGCGGGGCGTCGCCGGTGCCGCGGGCGCCTCCCGCAGCGCGACCGTGCCCCGCGGCGGCGTGCTCACACTGTCCGTGGCCGCGGACGGCTCCTCCAGCGTGATGAGCTTGGACCGCTCGCGCACGGCGGTCACGACGTTCTCCTTGCCGCGCTTGACCGTCACGCCGTCGTACGTCTCCACGACCCGGCCGCCGCGCTTGACCACCAGGTTGAAGCGGTCCTCGGCGGGCGGCTGGCCCTCGGCCGGCGGCGCCGGATCGCTCACCTCGACGGAGATCTCGGCCGCCGAGCGACCCGAGCGGGTCTCCTTGGCGACCACCCGGTACGGCCCGAGCATCGCCTGCGGCACGTCGGACTTGCCGTTGCCCTGATCGCGGGCACCGCCGAGCCGTACCACGTAACAGTTTCCGCCGCCGTTGAGGAAGTAGCCGTACACCGCGTGGGCCAGGTAGCAGCCCTCCACGAAGTCGCCGAACTGCTCGGTGAACTGGCTCCAGTTGGAGACCAGCGTCGGCGAGTTGAACGGCCCTTGCGACGCGAACCCGATGAAGCCGGCGACGGCCGTGCCGACCCCTTCGATCGGCCGTGAGCCGGAGCTGACCTCCTCGACGTACACGCCGGGGGACAGGTAGGTGGGCATGGCGCCTCCAGGTCTGGGCTGGTTCTCTTGATGGTTCCGCCGAATCCGGGGCTGCGGCATGGCCGTCGGGCCGCCCGTGAGTGCACACGCGGTGCCCGTTGGGGCAGGCGGTCAGCACACGACCTGGAGGTGGAACGGGGCGTCGGCGAGCGTGGGGACGCCCGTGCCGGGATCGAGCTTGCGGGTGTGGATCTGCACGCTGGTCGGGCGCGACCCGCTCGCCGCGTAGACCACTCCGCCGAGGTCGGCCGGGCTGCCGTCGGCGTCGCCGAGCGAGGCCGCGTAGGAGCACTTCGACACGTCCCGGTTGAAGTTCACCTCCCACACACCTTGCTCACCTCGGCCCACCTCGTCGACCCCGGAGTCCCGCACCGTCCGGCCGTCGGCGTCGACGATGACGAAGAGCCCCGAGCACCGCGTCTGCAGGTGGAACGGCAGGTCGACGCCGGCGCCGTTGCCGCCGCGGGTGCCGACCAGGATGGCGGCCTCGTCCTGCTGCCCGGTGCCGACGTTGATGAGACCGGCCGGCGGCTCCTGGGCGCCGGCCCCGCCGATCGTGGCGACGAACGAGCAGCGCCGGATGCTGCGGTCGAAGCGGAGCTCGTACTGCCCGTCGGCGGTGCGCCGGACCCGCGGCCCGTCGGTGCCGCGGACCACCCGGTCACCGGCGACCACCGCGGTGTCGCCGACGGAACAGCGGACCTGCAGGTGGAACGGGTGGGCGGCGGCCGCGCCGTCGAGGTTGCGGGTCTGCACGAGCACGCTGTTGCGGTTGCTCCCGCTCGCGGTGAAGACCAGACCGCTTTCCGGTACGGGCTGACCACCGGACGCCGCCACAGTGCCCAGGAAGACGCAGTCGTCGACAGCCCGGTCGAAGGTGACCTCGAACCGCCCGGTGCCCAGCGGCGTGACAGTCGTGGCGCCTTTGGTGGACACCAGGGCGCCGCTGCCGTCGACGACAGCCCACGGTGTGTCGTTCTTCTTCGCCGGCTCCGAGCTGGCCGGCTGCGACTTCGGCTGGGCCGGTTCGGAACCACCGGCCGGCGGGACCTGCGGAGCGCTGGGCTGGCCCGGGTTGGCGGGCGCCGAGACCCCGGCCGGAGGCGCCGAGGCCTCGCCACCCGTGAGCTTCTCCGGAGCGAAGGGATCGGTCATCAGGATGAACACCGCGGCGGCGACACCCAGGGCCAGCAGCCCGGTGGCCACCTTGGGGATCCAGCCGGCGATCAGCGGCACGACCTCCCGGGTGCCGTCGAGGCGTACCGGGGTGACCGGCGGCCGCGGCGTACCGAGCACCTGGAACGGCAGGCTGGCCGGCCGGCCGAAGAAGCGCCACGGCGGCCGGACCGACATGTCGATGCTCTGCGAGCCGGGCGGCACCGGCAGCTCACCGGCGGGCAGCGAGAACTTGATCCGCCCGGCCGGGTCGGTCGCCTTGAGCTGTACGGGCTCGACGACGTTGCCCTCGTTGGTGAGCTGGATCCGGTGACTGGTCTGCCACCGGCCGGAGGTGGTCTGCGGGGTCAGCGTGGCCGTCAGGGCCCGGAACTCGGCGACGTCCAGCACGCCGGTCGCGTGCACCTGCAACCCGCGGTGCAGGATCGACGCGGCCCGTACCGTGAACGGCGCCCGGCCCGCCGCGGTGCTCGCCTGCCGCGGCGGTGACCAGCGGATCACGGCCTCGGCGCGGGCATCGGGGTAGACCGCGAGCACCGCCGGCTCGATCTCGGCCCAGCCGGCCGTCGGACCGAGGACCGTGAGGGCGAACTGCTCGACCTGCCCGCCGCCGTTGTGCACCGACACCGTGGTGCTGACCGTCTCGCCCGGCGTGACGGCCAGGGTCGCGTCGGTCAGCGTCATGCTGGCGGCCACGTCGCTGTGGCCGTCCACGCTCGCGCCCCAGCGGGTGGCGTCACCCTGCCGGGGCAGTGGCCGGGCCGGTTCCGGGCGCGGTGGCTGGGCCGGTGGTCCGGCGTTCGGGTCGGTCCAGGCCAGGAAGGCCCCGCAGTCGCGGTTGGTGCAGAAGCGCGAGCCGTCCGGGTTCCGGTGCCCGCACTGAGCGCAGATGATTGCCATGGTCAACTCCCGCCACGCAGTTCACGGACCACGCTGTCCCGGGCGGGACCGGCCCGGCAGGGCGGACCATGCCCTCGGGCAGGCAGTCGACGGTGCCCCATCGGGCAACGGCCTACGGCGCCTGGTCCTCCTGCTCCTCCTCCTGGCGCTGGACGAAGGTCTGCGCCGGCGCTTCTTCCTCCTCCGGCGGCGCCTCGTCGCGCTGGACGGTCGCCGTACCGGTCGGGGTGTCCGGGGTGCGCTGGGCCGTGGGCGCTGCGGGCTGGGCCATGGCCCGCTCCGCGTTGGCCACCGCCGCGCGTTCGAAGCGGTCGGACGGGTCGCTCACCCGTACGCCGGCGCCCGTGTCGGTGCCGTCCACCGGTCCGCTGCGCTGTTGCACCACGTGGGTCAGCTCGTGCGCGAGCATGAGGCGGCCGTCGGCCGACGCCGGGTCGTAGCGGTCGCGCTGGAACACCACACTCGAGCCGACCGTGTACGCCTGCGCGTTCATGGACCGCGCCGAGTCGTGCGCCGCCTGGTCGGTGTGCACCCGTACGTCACCGAAGTCGGCGCCGAGCCGGCCTTCCATGTCGGCGCGGGTGTCCGCGTCCAGGGGGCTGCCCCCGCCGGCACCGACGACCGCGCCGACGCCGGCGTTGCCCACGGTCCGTTGCAGATCCAGCAGCCCGCCGGCGCCCAGCGCCTCGGTACGGCCGGCCGCCGCCGCTCGGTAGGTCAGGTCCTCGCG
>NZ_JBEZGQ010000110.1:0-8831 GCF_040650095.1 Actinoplanes sp. NPDC048791
CCGCGGTCGGGTCCCAGGCCGCGGGAGCCGGGGCGGCGGGGGCCGGAGCCGGAGCCGCGGTGGGATCGGCCGCCGGGTTCGGTGCGGCCGGCGAGGTGGGGCGCGAGGGCTGGTCGTTCACCTGTCGGACGCTAACAACATGCAAGATCGTCTGCTGTCCCGAAACAGTTTCAACTCCGTATCAGCGAAAAGATGTCCGGCCGGGCGGCACGGCCTCCGCCCGGGGACGGGGGCCGTTCGCCGGGCGCTACTGGACGCGGACGGTGTCGCCGCAGCCTTCCTGGTTCTCGCAGACGTAGAAGCTGGCGATCGCGCCCGTGGTGCGGAAACCGGTGTTCCCGCTGCACCCGTCCGGGTCACTGACGCTCGTGCTGCCGCCCCCGCTGAGGTTCACGACCGCGAAGACGCCGTGGTTGTCGCATTCTTTGTCCTGCACCGTGATCGATCGGTGGTCGCTGGAGATCCACGCCTTGTCCAGGCCCTGGTAACCGGTCATGACGTGAGCCTGCGCGGGTGCCCCCCACGCGCCCAGGGCCAGTACGAATACTCCGGCCGCGACCAGCGACCTGCTCGAGAAACGCATCGATCCTCCTGTGTTCTGCCGTGCGGACCATTGCTGGGACTTGACCTCCATGAAGCTAGGCACCGCCCCTTGAGAAGTCCTCAGCGCGAACCTTGAACAGGGGCCGCCACCAGCGCCGACGGGGCCACCGGCGGCACCAGCACACTGATACCGTTCGATGGTGGATGCGCTCCACGGGGGAAGCGTCATGGAGTTCCGGCTGCTCGGCCCGGTCGAGCTGTGGCACCGCGGCGAGCGGGTCGAGCTCGGGCCCGCGCGCCAGCGCTGCGTGCTCGTCGCGCTGTTGCTGGACGGGCAGCGCCCGGTGCCGACCGCCACCCTCGTCAGCCGGGTGTGGGGTGACGATCCGCCGGCCCGCGCCCGCGATGTCCTCTACACCTACGTGGCGCGCCTGCGGTCGACGTTGCGGGGCGTCGGGGTGCAGCTGCACCACCGGGCCGGCGCTTACACCGTCGAGGTGCCCGCCGACGCGATCGACGTGCTCCGCTTCACCGCCACGGTCGAGCAGGCCCGTCAGGCGCCGGCGCTTTCCACCCGGCTCGACCTGTTACGGGAGGCACTGTGCCTGTGGCGCGGCGTGGCGTTCGACGGGTTGTCGAGCGGCTGGATCGAGCGCTGCCGCGAGCGCCTCGAACGACGGTGGCTCGGTGCGCTCGTCGACCGCTTCGAGCTCGAGCTGGCCCTCGGTCGTCACGCGGCCGTCATCGACGAGCTGTCCGAGCTGGTGTCGCGTCAGCCCACCGCGGAGCCGCTGGCCGGTCAGCTCATGCTGGCCCTGCACCGGGCCGGTCGTAAGACCGAGGCGCTGGAGGTGTTCCGGACGGCCCGGGCCCGGCTGATCGCCGATTTCGGCCTGGAGCCGGGTGCCGACCTCCAGCACCTCGAGCAGGCGATCCTCCGCGACGATCCCGCCGTCGCCGCGCCGGCCCGGCCGCCGCCACCGGCTCCGGTCCGGCTCCGGGCGGTTGCGGCTCGCCCGGTGCCGGCGCAGTTGCCGGCCGCCCCGAAGGACTTCGTCGGCCGCGACGACGAGCTGCGGGCGCTGGAGCGGTCCTGTCGTACCGATGCCGCCGCAGCGTCTCCCGTCATCATCACCGGCCCCGCGGGCGTGGGCAAGACGGCCTTGGCCCTGCGCTGGTGCTGGTCCGTGCAGCACCAGTTCCCGGACGGCCACATCTATGTCGACCTGCACGGGTTCGGCGACGAGCCGCCGATGACGGTGACCGCGGTGATCGACCGCGTCATGCGGGCCCTGGATGTGCCGGCCGCGCAGGCCGCTCACGATCCGGAGGAGGCGGCCGCCGACCTCCGGTCCCAGCTGGCCGGCCGCAAGGTTCTGCTGCTGTTCGACAACGCGGCCACCGCGCAGCAGATCCGCCCGCTCATGCCGGGAGGCGGCAGCTGCATGGTGGTCGTCACGAGCCGCAGCCGGCTCGACGGGCTGGTGGCCGTGCAGAACGCCTTCCGGCTCGTGCTGGCGCCACTGGATCATCGCGACGCGACGGCGCTCGTCGAGTCGATCAGCGGGCCGGTGGCGGCCGACCGGGCCACGCTCGATCGGCTCGTCGACCTGTCTGATCGCCTTCCCCTGGCCCTGCGGGTCGTCGCCGCCCGGCTGGGTGACGCCATCGGGGCGGACGCTCTCGTCCGTGAGCTCGAGGACGAGGAGGTCCGTCTCGGTGTCCTCGCGATCGACGACGTGTCCATCCGCCGGGCGCTCGCCGCCTCGATCCGTTCCCTGGACGCCGCCACCGGCCGCATGCTGGCGCTGCTCGGTGTTCATCCCGGACGCCTCCCGGCCATCGACTCGTGCGCGGCGCTGGCGGATCTGAGTGCCGCCGAGGTGCGGGCGTCGCTCGACGGCCTGACGGCGGTGCACCTGGTGCACCGCACCGAGGAGGGCCGCTACCGCATGCACGACCTGGTTCGCCTGGTGGCGCGCGACCTGGCCGCGCGCCTGCCCGAGGCGCCGGACGCGGCGATGCGGCGCCTGCTCCTCTGGTACCGGGACATGGCGAATGCCGCCGACCGCGTCCTGCGTCCGGCCGAGCGTCCCAATTTCGCGTCGCCGCCGGAGCCGGTCCGGTTCGCCGACGCCGACACCGCGATGGAGTGGCTCGACGGCGAGGCGGACAACCTCCTGGCCGCGGCCGAGCGGGCCTGTGCGTCGCAACCGGATCTCGGCTGGCAGATCGCCGCGGCGCTGTACGGCTGGCTGGTCCGGCGCCGGCACGTGCGACGCTGGATCACGCTCTACACAGCGGCGGCGCGGGCGGCGGCGCGAGCCGGCGACCGGCCCGGCGAGGCGATGATCACCAGCCGGCTGGCCATTCCGTTCAGCCTGCTCGATCAGCACGACGACGCGGCTGCCTGCTGTCGCCGCGCGTACGAGCTGCGCCTCGACCTCGGTGACACGCTGGGAGCCGCGACGGCGCTGGTCAATCTCGGCGCGGTGCACAACAACGCGGGACGACCCGCGGACGCGATCGGGCGGCTCGGGGAAGCGGGACAGCTGGCCGAGTCCCTGCCGGCGGCCAACCACCTGCGCGCCCTGATCCAGAGCAATCTCGGCGAGGCTCAGGAGCTCGCCGGTCGCTACGAAGCCGCCGTCGAGCACTACAGCCGCGCCCTGGCCATCGCCCGGGACCACTGCGCCGCTCGGGACGTCGCCGAGATCCTGCTCCGGCTCGCCGGGGCACACCGGTCCGGCAACCGGCCCGCGGAGGCGCTCGGACCGGCCGAGCACGCCGTCGCGACGGCTGAGCAGGCACGCGACGACCTGCTGGAGATCGAGGCTCTGGAGGCGTCGGCCTGGGCCCGTACCGCCCTGGGTGACCTCGAGGCGGCGGCCGGGCACCTGCGCCGGCAGCTGGCCCTCTGCGATGCGGTGGATCATCAAGACACCGATCAGGTACGGGAGGCCCTCGCCGCCCTGGACGCCAGGTGAGCCGCGATCCGCTCAGCTCGCCGCTTGGGCCAGCAGCAATCCGACATAAGCCGCACCCAGTCCGGCGAGCACACTGCCGATCGCGTACGCCCCAGCCAGCACCCGCTCCCCCTCCCGCACCAACCGCAACGTCTCGAAACTGAACGTCGAGTACGTGGTCAGCGCCCCACAGAACCCCGTCCCCAGCAACGCCGACAGCCAAGCCGCCACCGGCAGACCGATCAGATAGCCCAGCAGCATCGAGCCCGCCACGTTGACCGTGAACGTGCCCCACGGGAACGTCGACGAGTGCCGGGCCTGGACCGCCCGGTCCGTGAGGTACCGCAGCGGCGCCCCGATCGCCGCGCCCAGGGCCACCAGCAGCACTGTCATCGCCGCAGCACCGCTTCCGTCGCTGCCGTACCGGCCCAGACCGCGAGCAGGGCGCCGATCAGCGTCAGGCCCAGGTAGATCAGCCCGGTGCCCGGCGCCGCGCGCAGCACGTCGACGCTCGCCGTGGAGAAGGTCGTGTAACCGCCGAGCACCCCCACGCCCCAGAACGGGCGGATCAGGCGTTGTTGCGGGCGCAGTCCGGCGATCAGCACCATCAGGACCCCGATCAGCAGGCAGCCGGTCACGTTGACGATCCAGGTGGACCAGGGGAAGCCGCGCGGGTCGTGGGGCCAGGCCACGCTGATGCCGTACCGGGACACCGCGCCCAGCACGCCGCCCGCTGAGATCGCTGCGAGGACCGGGAGCGGCGGTCTCGGGTCCGGGTCCTGCGCCACGCGTTCACGCTAGTCCAGACGTCCGGGAGGCCGGGAGCGGACGTGGCGGCGTCCACCCCCGGCCTCGTTCCGGGGAGAGCGGCACGCTCCCTCGCGAGTTTCTCGGGCTTCCGGTGATCCACTGTAGGCGATGATCTTGAGCCCGGGAAACCTGGGGCGTCCGGGCCCCAATCGCTCACGAACCTGCTGGAACTACCGATCAGGACGATAGGCGGACGAGGTGAGGGAGTTGACGGATGGGCGGTTCTGAGGTGGCAGCCACGCCTCGTGACCGGCTGGTACCGGCCTCGGGCGCCATCGCCGCCCTGGCCGTTCTCGGCGTGCTGGCCGACTACGTGCACCCGTTCGAGCCCAAGGCCGTGCTGTGGCTCCCGTCCGTTCTCGGCCCGATCGTCACGTTTCTGGCTTTCCTGCGCACCGCCCGCACAACGACGCTGCCCGAGCCGACCCGGCGCTTCTGGCGGCACCTCTCCTGCGCGCTCGCCCTGGTCAGCATCGGCATCACCGTCCAGGCCTTCAACGTGCTGACCAGCGACGACCCGGTCGGCAACCACACCGGGCCGGTCATGCTGGCCTTCTGCACGGCCGGCGTCGGCGCCATCATGTACGCCCTCTTCCGGCTCCCACTGGGCCGCCAGTCGCGGGGCGAGCTGCTGCGGGTCTTCCTGGACGCGGGCACCGTCATGATCGCCGCCGCGGTGTTCATCTGGCACTACGCCACCCGCGACGCCCTGGGTGACAGCGACCGCACCGCCGTCTACACCTCCCTGTTCGTCACCGTGATCGCGCTGCTCGCGGTGTTCGCCGTGGCCAAGTTCGTGCTCTCCAGCCACCTCTACGTCAACAACGGCGCGCTGCGGCTGATCGCCGCCGCCATGTTGATCGGGGCCGTGGGACCGCTGTTCCGGGGACCGTTCGAAGCCGCGGATCCGTACCTGTTCCCGGACATGGCCTGCACGCCGATCGTCTACTTCTTCGCCACCATGGCCGCGATGCGGCAGCGGGCCGCCGGGCTCGGCGCGCGCCGCGACATCGTCGCCCCGCCGCGGCGCTCGTTCAGCCTGCTGCCGTACCTGGCGGTCGCCGCGGTCGACGGTCTGCTGCTGACGGTCACCCTGGGCAAGGACGCCGACGAGCTGGCCGTGGTCGTCGCCGCCGTGCTGACCACGGCGCTGGTGGTGCTGCGTCAGCTCATCGCGTTCCGGGACAACAACCGGCTGCTGAGCGAGCTGGACCACGGCGCCACCCACGACGCGCTCACCCAGCTGCCGAACCGGGCGCTCTTCCACACCCGGCTGCAGCAGGCGCTGACCGGCGCGACCGACCGCCCGGTGGCGGTGGCCCTGATCGACCTGGACGATTTCAAGGAGGTCAACGACACCCTCGGGCACGAGGTCGGTGACCTGCTGCTGGTCGGCGTGGCCCGGCGGCTCGCGGACTGCGTACGGGCCCGCGACACCGTGGCCCGCCTGGGCGGCGACGAGTTCGTGGTGGTCCTGGACGACGCCGATCCAGCGGCCGCCGACCTGGCCGCCGAACGGATGATGAACGCGCTGCACCAGCCGGTCTACGCCGACGGTCACGAGCTGCCGATCCGGGCCAGCATCGGCATCGCCGACGGGCGTACCGGCGACGAGCCGTCGGTGCTGCTGCGGCACGCGGACATCGCCATGTACGCGGCCAAGAAGCTGGCCGGCACGGCGTACCTGCACTACGAGCCGAGCATGGCGGCGCACGGCACCGAGCACGCCCATCTCGGCGCCGAACTGCGTGAGGCGATCACCGGCAACCAGCTCTTCCTGCTCTACCAGCCGATCGTCTCGCTCGACGACGGCCGGGTGCTGGGCTGCGAGGCACTGGTCCGGTGGGCCCATCCGACCCGCGGCACGCTGGCCCCGGACGCGTTCATCCCGGTCGCCGAGCGCACCGGCCTGATCGTGCCGCTCGGGCGCTGGGTCATGCGCACGGCGTTCGCCCAGCTCGCGGAGTGGATCGCCGCCTACGGCGAGCCGGCCCCGGGCGTGCTGAACGTCAACGTGTCGGCCCGGGACCTGCGCGAACCCGGCTTCGCGGACGAGGTGGGGGCGCTGCTGCGCGGGTACGGCCTGGCCCCCGACCGGATCGTGCTGGAGATCACCGAGACCATGGCCCTGGAACCGGGCCAGCCGGTCACCAACCTGCACCGGCTGCGGGCGCTCGGCGTACGGGTGTCGCTGGACGACTTCGGCACCGGCCATTCGACGCTGACGCTGCTGCACGACTGCCCGATCGACGAGATCAAGCTGGACCGGTCCTTCACCCAGGCGCAGGTCGACGGCCGTCCGCCGGTCGCCGCGGCGGTCATCCACCTGGCCCAGGCGCTGGGCCTGCACGCGGTGGCCGAGGGGGTCGAGACGGCCGAGCAGGCGGAGCAGCTGCTGGCGCTGGGCTACACCGCGGCGCAGGGCTACTACTTCGCCCGCCCGATGCCGGCGGAGAAGTTCGGCGAGCTGCTGCGCGAGCCGACGTCACTGACGCCGGTCCCGCAGTGGCAGATGACCGGCTGAGCGCCTTTTCCTCCGGGGAAGAGGATTGCGAACCGGACGTCCGGGTACCTGAGTGTGCGTAGGCCACACACCTGGAGGTCACCATGGCTGCCGACGACAAGATTGACAACAAGTCCGAAGAGCTGGGCGGCAAGGTCAAGGAAGGCCTCGGCAAGGCGACTGACGACAAGTCCCTCGAGGCCGAGGGCAAGGCCGACCAGTCCAGCTCGAAGCTCAAGCAGGCCGGCGAGAACATCAAGGACGCTTTCAAGTCCTGATTTTCCGCTACGCGTGCCGGAGAACGTCCCGTGACACCAGCCCGATGAGGCTGCTGTTCCAGGCCGTTGCGGGTGCGCCGGGCTGAAGATTTCGCACAAACGGAAAGGGGGTGGGGCCCAGGGGGCGCCCCCCAGCGCGCGTACGGCAGAGGGGCGGGGGGTGGTGGCGTGTCTAGAGCGGCTGCGGGGCCGGAGCCGGGGGCAGGTCGTGGGCCACCGCCGGGAGCCAGTTCAGCCAGCGGGGCAGCCACCAGTTCTTGTCGCCCAGCAGGGCCATCACCGCGGGCAGCAGGACCGCCCGGATGATCGTGGCGTCCAGCAGGACCGCGGCGGCCAGGCCCACGCCCAGCTCCTTGGTCGAGATCAGCGGCAGGGTGGCGAAGAGGGCGAAGACCGCCACCATCACCATCGCCGCGCTGGTGATCACGCCGGCGGTACGACCGATGCCCTCGCTGACCGCCTGCTTGGTCGCCAGGCCACGGTCGTGACCCTCGCGGATCCGGCTCAGCACGAAGACGTGGTAGTCCATCGACAGGCCGAACAGGATGATGAACAGGAAAAGCGGCATCCAGTTGGTGATCCCGCCGCCGGACTTGAAGTCGAGCGCCGACTCGAAGTGGCCGTACTGGAAGACGAACACCAGCATGCCGTAGGCGGCGGCGACCGACAGCAGGTTCAGCACCACGCCGGTCACCGCGACGACCACGGACCGGAACGACACCAGCAGCAGCAGGAACGCCAGGCCCAGGACGAAGCCGAACACCCAGGGCAGCGAGTCGGTCAGCCGCTTGTTGAAGTCCATTCCCTCGGCGGTGTCACCCGTGACCGCCACCGTCGCTCCGGCGAGCTTGCCGAAGGCACCCGGGGCCACAGTCGTCCGCAGGGTCTCGACGGCCCGTTCCGACGTACGGTCGCTGCCGTTGCCGGCCAGGCCGACCGAGACGACCGCTACCGTCCCGGCCGGATTGACCCGCACGTCGATGGGCTCGCGCAGCTGCCCGCTCGCCGCCGCGGCGCGGCGGAAGTCGGCCAGCGCGGCCTCGAACCGCGGTCCCTTGACGGTCTGCGCCTTGACCACCACCTCGGCCGGCACCACCTCGGCGGGGAACGCCCGGCTGATCGCCGTCATGGTCTGCACGATCGGCTGCTTCGGCGAGACGTCCTCGATGCTCTCGCCCTTGGTGCGCAGGTCCAGCGCCGGCGCGGCCAGCGCGGCGAGCACGCCGACGGCGACGACGGTCGAGATCAGCGGCTTGGCCAGCACCACCCGCAGCACCCAGCGCCAGACCCGGCCCTCGGTGCGCCGCCGGTACAGGCCGGGGATCTTGATCGCGTCGACCCGGTCGCCCAGCGCCGAGAGCAGTGCTGGGAGCACGGTCAGCGAGCCGAGGACGGCGGTCGCGACGACCAGGATGGTGGCCATCCCGAAGCTGGTGAACGTGGCGTCCATGGTGAAGAACATGCCGGCCATGGCCACGATGACGGTGAGACCGGAGATCCAGATGGACCGCCCGGAGGTCTGCGCGGCGATCAGCAGGGCCCGGTGCGGATCGGCCCCGTTGCGGCGCTCGTCGCGTTCCCGGCGGATGTAGAAGAGGCAGTAGTCGACGCCGACGGCGAGGCCGACGAGCAGCATGACGTGCGTGGTGGTGTCGACGGTCGGGGGGGGGGGGCGGCCCCCCCCCCCCGGGCCCGGGCGCGCCCCGGGGGGGGGGGGGGGGCGGGCGCGGG
>NZ_JBEZGQ010000110.1:8841-14386 GCF_040650095.1 Actinoplanes sp. NPDC048791
GCCGCGCCCGCCCCCCAGCTGCCGGGGGGGGGGGGGCCCCGCGGGCGGGCCGCGCCCCCCCCCCCCCGCGAGCAAGCCGATCGCGGCGAGGATGGCCGTGAGGGCCAGGCCGACGGGCAGCAGCGCGGCGACGACCGCGCCGAAGGCCACCAGCAGGATGCCGAGGGTGACCGGGATGGACAGCATCGACAGCCGGCTCAGCCCCTCGTCGAGCGAGTCCCCGATGAGCTTGTCGCCGCTGGCGTCGCCGGCCTGGGCGACGTGGACGCCCGGGTGCCGGCTCTGCACGCCGGCGACGACGTCGAGCAGCGGCTCCACCCGGTCCTTGGCGGTGTCCGGATCCCCGGTCATGGTGAAGGTGACGAGCGTGGCCTGCCCGTCCGGTGACGTGAGCGGCTTGGCGACCTCTCCGACCTCGGGCCGCCCGGTGAGCGACCGCGTGACGTCGGCAACGGCCGCGTTCCGGTCGGCGCCCTTGACGAGGACCATCTCCCCCGCCGGCTGGACCGGGAAGCCGGCCTGCTCGACGATGAGCGACGCCCGCCCGGACTCCCCGTGACCCTGGTCGGAGTCCGTGGCCTCACGGGTGCCGATCTGTCCGCTGAGGACGGTGACGCCGACGACAAAGACGATCCAGCCGATGATGGCGAGAGTGCGGTGCCGGGCACTCCACATCGCGGCCCGGGCCGCGAATCCGGTGACATTCTCCCTGTGCTTCATGGTTGTTGACGCTAGGGAGCGCGGACCGGCCGATCGATCCGGTGAGCAGGCCGGTCGGGGGTAGGGCTAGCCCTACGCCTCAGGACTGGAGGTAGGTCAGCACGGCCAGGACCCGGCGGTGTTGTTCCTCGTCCGGCGGCAGGTCCAGCTTCGTGAAGATGTTGCGCACGTGCTTCTCCACCGCGCCCTCGGTCACCACCATCTTGCGGGCGATCGCCGTGTTCGAGCGGCCCTCGGCCATCAGGCCCAGCACCTCGCGCTCGCGCGGGGTGATATTGCGCAGCGGGTCGTCACGGCGGCGGCGCACCAGCAGCTGGCCGACGACCTCCGGGTCCAGCACCGTGCCGCCGCCGGCCACCCGGCGCAGCGCGTCGAGGAACTCGGCGACCTCGGAGACGCGGTCCTTGAGCAGGTAGCCGATCGCCCCGGTGCGGTCGGCCAGCAGGTCGTCGGCGTACTCGACCTCGACGTACTGGGACAGCACCAGCACCGGGCTGCCCGGCACCTTCTTGCGCGCCTCGACCGCCGCGCGCAGCCCCTCGTCGGTGTGCGACGGCGGCATCCGTACGTCCACGATGGACACCTCGGGCCGGTGCTCGACGATCGCCTCGACCAACGACGGACCGTCGCCGACAGCCGCGACGACAGTGTGCCCGTTCTCCTCCACCAGCCGGATCAGACCCTCGCGCAACAGCACGGCATCGTCGGCAATCACCACCCGCATGCCGACGAGCCTATGCGCTGCGCCCCCGTCAGAGGGGGAGGGCGACTGTCAGGGTCGTGCCACCACCGGCCGGGCTCTCCAGGCTCATCACGCCGCCGGCCGCCTCGACCCGGTCCGACAGGCCGGCCAGACCGTGCCCCTTGGCCAGGCTCGCTCCCCCGACACCGTCGTCCGCGACCGTGATCAACAGCCCGGTCGACGCCCGCCGGACGCTCACCTGGACCTCACCGGCGTAGCTGTGCTTGGCGACGTTGGTGAGCGCCTCCGCGACCACGAAGTACGCCGTCGTCTCCAGCGCCGCATCGAGCCGGGCGATCGGGGGTGCGTCCAGGTCGACCGGGATGGTGCTGCGGCCGGCCAGCGCGGTCAGGGCCGCCTGCAGGCCCCGGTCGACCAGGATCGGCGGGGCGATGCCGCGGGAGAGCGCCCGCAGCTCGTCCAGGGTCTCCCGGGTCTGGGTCAGCGCCTCGGCGACGGTGGCCTTGGCGGCCTCCGGGTCGGTGCTGAACTGCTGCTGGGCCCGGCCCAGATCCATGGCCAGCCGGACCAGCCGCTGCTGGGGGCCGTCGTGGATGTCGCGCTCGAGCCGGCGCAGCGCGGTCGCCTCGGCGGAGACAGCCGCCGCCTTCTGCGCCTGCGCGGTGTCCCGGGCCGCCTCGGCCGAGGCCACCTGCTCGCGCAACTCGTTGACCCCGCTGAGCAGGCCCCGGGCGAAGCCCGCCTCCAGCATGGCCAGGCCGCGGATCACCGGCAGCAGGGTGCCGGCGAAGAAGAAGCCGAGCGCCATGTGGAAGGCGATCCGGGTGGAGTAGTGGCTACCGAGGCCGAGCAGCTCCGGCAGATCCTGGTTGTCCGGGCCACGGGGGATGGACCAGTCCCACAGCGGGAAGGTCAGACCGGCGAGCGCGCCGACCCACCAGACGATCGCGAAGGCGAAGGAGATGGTGCTGGGGATGAACCGGAACATGCCGTGCACCAGGTCGAGCCACGACTGCCCGTCACTGAGCGGGGTCAGCGCCCGGCCGGCGATGCTGGCGTCGGGTGCGGCCCGCTTGTACGCCGGGTGCGGCAGCCGGCGGCCGAGGATCGGGACCATGCGGGCGCGTTCCAGGGTGGCGAAGCCGCGGGCCAGCATGATCGTGCCGACCAGGGCGGGCACGCCGACCCAGATGATCGCCGCCCCGATGCCGAAGAAGAAGCCGACCATGCACAGGACCAGCGTGACGAGGCCGAGCGGGAACCCGACCAGGATGTAGAGGGTGTCCTGGCCGAGCCGGCGCAGGAGGCGCTGGGCCAGACCCGGGGCGTACTCGGCGGGGGCGGAGGTGGTGGTCATACCGTTGACGCTAGGCACTCGATGCCTCCCGTCCGATCCCGCTGACCGCCCAGTCGACAGTAGGGTTAACCCGACCCTCTCTCAACCCTTTTGCCCGGCAGCCGGTCAGGCTTTGCGGCGAGGGGCGGCCGAGCGGGGTGGTGCCGTACGCATCCGGTCGCGCACCCGGCCCAGGATCTCGGTGATCGCGGTGATGTCCGCGCGGTCCAGCGAGGTGAGCAGCAGCCGCTGGACCACCTCGATGTGACCGGGCATGACCTGGCCCAGCCGTTCGCGTCCGGCCTCGGTCAACGTCACCATGACGCTGCGCTCGTCGTCCTCGGCCGGTGAGCGGCTGATCAGTCCGGCCTTCTCCAGCTGTCCGGCCTGGTAGGTCAGTCCGCTGCGGCTGTAGACCATGCCGTCTGCCACGTCGGTCATCCGCAGCCGGCCGCCCGGGGCGTCGTTGAGCCGGGCCAGGATCCCGAACTGCGGGCCGGTGAGCCCGCCGTCCACCCGCAGCTGCTGCTCGACGGCGTGGTCGAGCAGGCTGCTGACCTCCTTGAGCGTCAGGTACGCCCGGAGCTGTTCCGCATCCAGCGAGGTGGCATCTGTCACTCCGTCATCATAGCGGTTGCTTCGAATTCGAAGCGTGCTAGCGATCACCGTGGCCGACGCTGCAGCCGTGCCCGCCGTCGCACTGACCGGCTGGCAGGGCCTGTTCGAGCACGCCGGGTTGCAGGCCGGCCAGCGCCTCCTGATCAACGGCTCGGGCGGCGGCGTAGGCGGTTACGCCGTGCAGTTCGCCGCGCAGGCCGGCGCCACGGTGGTCGCCACCGCCAGCCCGCGCAGCACGCAGGCCGTACGCGCCGCGGGCGCCCACCAAATCGTCGACTACACCGCCACCCCGGTGACCGACGCGATCGACGAGCCCGTGGACGCGGTGTTCAACCTCGTGTACGCCGACGAGCCGGCGATGGCCGCGCTGGTCACCCTGATCAAGCCCGGTGGCACGCTCACGGTCGACATCTCCGGGCGCTACCCGCTGGCCGAGCTCGCCGAGGTGCACGAGCGGGACGCCGCCGGTGACCTCCGCGGCAAGATCGTCATTACCGCTTGATACCGTATCCTTCCCTATGACAGCGACAATGGGGTGCTATGGGGAACGATATGTACTCGGTCGAGCAGGTGGCCGAGCGGCTGGGACTGCACGTGCGCACGGTCCGCAACTACGTCCGGGACGGCCGGCTCAAGGCCGTCAAGATCGGTAAGCAGTACCGGATCGCCGGCGCGGACCTCGACGCCCTGATCGGCGAGCCGGCCCCGGCCGCCGCGACCGGACATGTCGAGGTGTCAAGCATCGTGCAGATCGACGGCCTGGCGCCGGGAGCGGCCGACCGGCTCAGCACCCTGCTCACGGCCGGCGCCCAGGCACCCCATGACACCCCCGAGCCGCTGCGCGTGCAGACCATCTACGACAGGGGACGATCCCGGATGAAAATCGTGATCCTCGGCGGCCCGGCCGAGACCGCCGACATCCTCCAGTTGCTCGACGGGCTGCTCGGGGCGGACAACGGCCTGTTCGCGCCGGGAGCCGGGCGATGACCGACCGGCTGGAGCAGCGCAACGGCGTACCGGTGCTGGTCTGCGCCGCGGACGGCCCGGCGGTGGCCACCGAGCAGGACGCCCTCGATCTGATCGGCGCGACCTACGCCGGCGCCGTGGTGGTCGCGCTGCCGGCCGGCCGGCTGCCGGAGCGGTTCTTCACCCTCAGCACCGGGCTGGCCGGCGCGATCATGCAGAAGTTCGTCAACTACCGGGTCCGGCTGGCCGTGGTCGGCGACATCTCGGCCCACCTGGCGGCGAGCTCGGCCCTGCGGGCCCTGGTCCACGAGTCGAACCGCGGCGGGCAGATCTGGTTCGTCGCCGACCTCGCCGAGCTGGACGCCCATCTGACCCCGGTTCCCGGCCCGCCCGGCCAGTAGTTCGGCGAGATGGATCTGCGCCGGCTGTCCGACGACCTCGAGACGGTCTCCCAGCGGTACGCCGAGACGTTCGGCATCCGCCGGGACGCCACCTGGTTCCTGCTCGAACTGCAGGAGGAGGTCGGCGAGCTCACCCGGCACCACGAGGTCGACCTGCCCGCCGAGATCGACCGCAAGTGGCTCTCCCGGCTGCGCTGATCCCGCGCGGGCCGAGCGCCGGCCGAGTCAAATTCCCGGAACGCCTCAGTGACCGGAACGGGTGTGCCGAACAGTCCTGCAGATTCTCTTGAATGGCAGGAGGTGCCGCCGTGCCGACCGTGCTCATCGTCGATGATGACGCCGACCACCGTGAGCTCATCTCGCTCGCGCTGGCCCGGCTCGGTCATGAGGTCGTGGAGGCCGTCGACGCCGCGTCCGCGCGGCAGGAGCTGGACGCCGGCGGGATCGACGCCGTGCTGCTCGACGTGCGGATGCCCGGTTCCTCCGGCATCGAGCTGTGCCGCCTGCTGCGCTCCGAGCCGGCGACCGCCGACCTGCCGATCATGCTGATCAGCGCCGACGTCAACAACCACCGCATCCTGGCCGCGATGGACGCGGGTGCCGACGACTACCTGACCAAGCCGTACCTCCGGGCCGAGCTGCTCAACCGGGTGGAACTGCTGCTGGCCCGGCGGGGCACGACGGCGACCAAGCCGTCGACCGCGGCCACCGCGGCGCTGCTCGCGGCCCGGCCGGTTCGCCCCGGACCGGATGATCAAGATCGGCCAGGAGCACCTGACCCGGCTCCAGCAGCGCAAGGCC
>NZ_JBEZGQ010000111.1:0-14278 GCF_040650095.1 Actinoplanes sp. NPDC048791
CGGCGCGCTGCGCGGCGGGCGCCCGGACGCAGTCGGTGAGCTCGCCGATGTCGCGCGAGCATCAGGCGGCGGCGAGGAGACACTCTTCATCATGACTCGCCGGCCGGGGCACCGTACTAGGATCGGCCGGTGACGTCGTTCGCGGTCGTCGGGGCGGGTTTCCGGGCCGCGGCGTACTGGCGGCTCGCCGCCCGGCTCGACGGTCTGTCCTGTGTGGGCGCGGTGGTGCGCACGCCACGCCGGCTGCCGGTCCCGGCGTACGGGTCGGTGGACGAGTGTCTGGCCGGGGCGCGGCCCGACTTCCTGGTGACCGCCCTGCCGCGCACGGTCAATCCGGACGTCATCATCGCCGCCGTGCAGCGCGGGGTGCCGGTGCTCGCCGAGACGCCGCCCGCCCCCGACGCCGAGGGTCTGCGGGAGCTGTGGGCCGCCGTCGGCGAGTCGGGCCTGGTGCAGGTCGCCGAGCAGTATCTGCTCATGCCCACCCATGCGGCGCGCGCGGCGGTCGTGGACCGTGGCCTGATCGGCGTGCCGAGCCAGGTGCACGTTTCGTCGACACAGCTCTACCACGCCGTTTCGCTGATGCGGGGGCTGCTCGGCGCCGGCTGCGAGCCCGTCACCGTCCGGGCGACCCGGCACCGGGCCCCGCTGCTCGACCCGCTGAACCGGGCCGGCTGGACCGGCGCCACCGAGCCGCGCCCAGCCACCACCACCATCGCCACGCTCGACTTCGGGGCCGGCCGCCGCGGCCTCTACGACTTCACCGACAACCAGACCCGCAACCAGCTGCGCTTCCGTCGCCTGCTGGTGCGGGGCAGCCACGGCGAGCTGCGCGACGACGAGATCGTCCGGCTCGCCGGGCCGCGCGCGATCGTGCGGACGCCGCTGGTGCGGGGCCGCGGCGCGCACGATCCGGACACCGGGCCCATCACGCTGGGTGATGAGGTGCTCTTCCGCAATTCGTACGCCGGGCTGCGGTTCAACGATGACGAGATCGCCACCGCCGCGCTCCTCGAGGCCACCGCCGCATGGGTACGCGGGGACGGGCCGGAGCCGTATCCGCTGGCCGAGGGCGCTCAGGACCACCTGATCGGGCTGGCGATCGAGGAGGCGGCCGACACCGGACGTACCGTCACGACCATCACGCCGCCCTGGGACGCCGGCTGATCCGCGGTCAGTGCGGCGCGTCCTCCCGATCGGCCAGCACGCGCGCCGCCAGGTGCAGCAGCTCCTCGACCGCCGCGCCCGGGTCGGCCGGGGGAGCGGGCACCGGCTCTGGGTCCACGCAGCGGTCCAGCAGCAGCTCCACCAGGGCGGCGCGGTTCATGACGTCGCCGGCGGTCAGGGCGCCGGGCAGGATCCGGATCTCGATGGTGTCCCGGATCGGGGTGTCGGTGAGCAGCTGGGTCAGATTGACGTCGAAGAACTTGGTGAGCTTGCCGTCGGCCGCGGCCTTGCGCAGGTCGTCGTAGGAGGGCAGGCCGGCGACCGCCTCGACCAGCGGCTCCGGCAGCGGGGCCAGCCGCCGGCAGGCCGGGTTGGTCTGGAGCAGCAGCCGCAGCGGCTCGCGCCAGTGGGCGAACAACCGGACCACGTTGGCCAGGGCGTGCGGCTCCCGGAACGGCGCGCCGTCGATGTGCAGGTGCACCGCGGCCTCGCTCGGGACGGTGAAGCCCAGCTCACGGGCCGGACCGAGGAGCTCTTCCAGCGCGGCGCCGTGGTCGGCGCTCAGCGGTGGCGTGACGATCTCGCACGGGCGTTCCCGCTCACCGCCGTGCGGCGCGGCCAGGGCGATGGTGGCGCCGGAGACGTCGTCCAGCCGGTACACGTCGCCGTACCGGTGGACCTTGCTGCCCCAGAGCTGGGCGCTCGCGTCCAGAGCGGCCCCCAGCGTGCCGCCCGGGTCGCTGTGGTTCGCGAGCAGGCTCAGCAGGCGGGGGTCGTCGCTGAGGATGCGGAACCAGCCCGGTGGCGCGGGGGTGCGCGGGTCGAGGCCCGCCATCAGGGTGACGTCGTCCACCAGCGTGCACAGCGGTGAGCCGTCGGCCCGGCGTACCTCGAAGCCCTGCGTCAGGTGCAGGAACCGGCCCAGGCCCGGGACCAGGGACGGTTCGCTGTCGTGATGCCACACCGGGTGGACCCGGCCGCCGCAGCGGTCGGCCAGGTCCCGCGCGAGAGTCCGCCGGCTGTGGCCCGGCGGGGCCATCAGCTCGATCTCGAATCCCGTACGCCGGTGCAGCGTGGCGGTCACGGCTTGAAGGGCAGGGTGTCGCCGGCCAGCAGGCGCTTGCCACCTTCGACCTTGGCCGAGTACGGGTCGGCGAGCTTCCACAGCTTGGCCAGCTTGACCGCGTCGTTGTAGTCGTAGCCGGCGGCGAAGAACTTGTTCACCCGGGCCGCCTCCTTGGCCTCGGCGACGGCGCTGGGCTTGACCGGCAGCTTCTGCTTCGCCAGCAGGCGCTTGCCGCCCTCGACCTTGGCCGAGTACGGGTCGGCGAGCTTCCACAGCTTGGCCAGCTTGACCGCGTCGTCGTAGTTGAAACCGGCGGCGAAGTACGCGTCCAGCTGCTTCTGTTCCTTCGGGCTGATCTCCTCGTCCGGCGCGGGGTCGTCCGGCGTGGCCGTGATCGGCAGCTTCTCACCGGCCAGCAGCCGGCGTCCGGCCTCGGCCTTGATCGTGCCGATGTCGTCCTTCGACCGCCAGATGGCGGCCAGCTTGACCGCGTCCTCGTAGTCGTAGCCCGCGGCGAAGAAAGCGTCGTACTGCTTCTCCAGCTCGGCTCCGGACGACGGCGTGGAGGGCACGGCCGACGGGGCCATGTTCGGCATGGTGGCCGCGCCGGCGTTGACGGACTCCTGCTTGTGCTGGCCCGGCAGCAGCCCGGGCAGGCTGATCGCCCCGGCGATCAGGCTGACGCCCAGCACGGCGCCACCGGCGGCCTGCACACCCCAGCGGCGGCGCTGGTACGAGCGGGACAGCTCCTGCACCCGGCTGTAGACCGCGGCCGCGTCGGGTGCCAGATGTTCATGGGTCTCAAAGGCGTTGCGGAGCTGGTCTCCGTGCTCGGTCACGACTTCTCCTCGGCGTGGATCCTGTGCTGTCGCTCCGACGAGAGCCGGAGCGTCTTGAGCGCCCTCGAAGCGTGGCTGCGCACCGTCGCCGGTGAACAGCCGATCAGATCGGCGATGGCATCGTCGTCGAGCTGCTCGTAATAGCGCAGCACGAGCACCGCCCGTTGCTTGCGCCCGAGCGTCGCCAGGCGGTTCCACAGCTCGTCGGCCTCGACGACGTCGTGGGCGTGGTCGCGTACCCCGCCCCTCGCGTCGTCGATGTCGACCAGCCGTTCCCCCACCGCGTGCACATTGCGTGCCGCCCAGCTGCGCCGCCACGACAGATACTCGTTGAGCACCATGCGGCGGACGTAGGCCTCGGGGGAGTCGGCCACGTTGATCCGACGCCACCGGACCTGCGCTCTGGCCAGCACCTCCTGGACGACATCCTGCGCCAGGTCACGGTCGCCGGTGAGGACGACCGCGTACCGCAGCAGACTGGGAAGCCGGGCCACCGCGAACTGCTCGAAGGTCACACCCTCTAGGACGGGTGCCGGGTGGTCGGTTGTGCACTCATGATCCGAACTTTTTCCCATGATCCTGGGCTCCCCGCGCCGGCGATGAATTGGTCACGCACGGTGATGGCGGTGCACCGCGCCGCCGACTCTAGAGGTGCGCCGCACCCCTGGGGCCGAACCGCGGGAATCGCGCCTGCAACCGTCCTGCTGCCGGCCGGCTCCCGGCGTGCCGCCCGGGGGCGTCCAGACTTGGCCCATGGTCGTCATCAGCCGGTGGAGCATCACCGACAAGCCGCAGGGCCGCCTCGACACAGCCCGCGAACTCGTCGCGGTCTGGGCCGTGCATCTGCACCGGTCCTACCGGCTCATCCGCGGCGCCTGAGCCGCCCGCTCACTCTCTGATCCGGGGTCGCGGGAACAGCGTCAGCAGGCGGTCGGCGGCCTCCCGGTCTCCGCGTACGGTGACCAGCCCCGCAACCTCAGCGGCGGCCAGGGTCCCCGCACCGAAGATCAGCTCCCGGAAGACCGTCGCGCTCGTGTCGAGCACCGCGTCCGGCGCCTGGGTCACGCCTCGGGTGAGGGTGAACCGGCTCTCGCTGACCTCCGCCACCAGGACGTCGCCGTCGAGCCGCAGCTCGCAGCGGGCGTTCCAGGTGCCGGCCGCAGTCGCGTCGAAGGTCGTCCGCATCGCCAGGGCCAGCGCGTCCACGCTCAGGGGTGCGGTGGAGGCCGGCGGGGTGCGGCTGCCCCAGCGGCCGAGGGCCAGCAGAACCGGTTCGAGGTCGAGGCCGCGTTCGGTCAGCTCGTACACCTGGGCACTGGTCGGTGGACCCAGGTGCCGGCGGCGCAGCACGCCCGCCCGCCCCAGCTCGGCCAGGCGGTGGGTCAGCATGCTCTGCCCGGCACCGGGCAGCCCTCGGCGCAGCTCGCTGAACCGTTTCGGGCCCAGCAACAGCTCCCGGACCACCAGCAGGGCCCACCGGTCGCCGACGAGGTCGAGGGCGCGAGCAACTCCGCAGGGGTCGTCATAGGTCCGGGCCACGCGTTCATAGTATCGTTACCGCACTGACCGGTACGAAAACAGAACCACGATGCGGAGTGCCGATGCCGACGACCCGTTCGTACGTCCTGGTCCCCGGAGCCGGCGGCAGCGCCTGGTACTGGCACCGCCTTGTGCCCGAGCTCCGCCGGCGCGGCCACGAGGCGATCGCGGTCGACCTGCCGGCCGCCGACGACCGAGCCGGCCTGCGGGAGTACGCGGACGCCATCGTCGCTGCTGCCGGCGGCCATCGGCGCGTGGTGCTGGTAGGCCAGTCGATGGGCGGCCTCAGCGCCCCGCTGGCCTGCGACCGTCTCGACGTCGAGGAGATCGCCCTGGTCAACGCCATGATCCCGGCGCCCGGCGAGACCGGCGGCGACTGGTGGGCGGCAACCGGCCAGGAACAGGCCCGGCGCGAGCTCGACGTGCGCGAGGGCCGCGACCCGGACGCGCCGTTCGACCCTCGGGTGATGTTCTTCCACGACGTGCCGGTGGAGGTCGCCGAGGAGGGCATGGCGGCTGAGCCGGGACAGTCGGGTACGCCGTTCGGTGAGCCGTGGCCGCTTGCGGCGTGGCCGGAGGTGCCGACCCGGGTGCTCAGCGGGCAGCAGGACCGGCTTTTTCCGGTCGACTTCCAGATCCGGGTGGCCCGGGAGCGGCTGGGGATCACGCCGGAGACCATGCCGGGCGGGCACCTGGTGGCGCTCAGCCGGCCGGCGGAGCTGGCCGCCTGGCTCGCCGGGTGAGTCGACCGGGTCAGTCGGGAGCTCCCACCGGGGCGCTCTGCGCGGCCGGGCTGTCCTTGGCCTCGCCGGGAACGCCGGGGCCGCCGTCGCCCGCCCGGTGCACGTCGCCGTAGCTGAAGAGGCGTACCTGCGCCTGATGATGTTCACCTTCACTTGACCCGGAACCGCGGAGCACCTCGTCGCCGCCGGGTGGAAGCGGGGACCTCGGTCGTGCACCCCGGCCGCCCCGTACGGGAAACTGCTCGGATGCGGACCAAGCAGGAGCTCACCGAGGCAGTCAAACGGGACCGGCGGGCGGCGCTCGTCGTCAACGCCCACTCCCGGCAGGGCCTGCGGTTGTACGACGCCGCCCGTACCCGGCTGCTGGCGGCCGGGTTCACGTTGCTGGACGCGTACCCGGTGGACCGGCCCCGGGAGCTGGAGGCGACGCTCGCCGCTGTCATCGATCGCGGCCCGGACCTGCTCGTCGCCGGCGGCGGGGACGGCACCATCAGTACGGCCGCCCGGCTGCTCGCCCACCGCGACATCGCCCTGGGTCTGTTGCCGCTGGGCACCACCAACAACTTCGCCCGCACGGTCGGCGTGCCGCTGTCCCTCGACGAGGCCGTGGCGACGCTGACCGACGGCAAGGTCATCGATGTCGACCTGGGGCTCGCCGGCGGGACCGCGTTCACCAACCACGTCGGCGTGGGACTGTCGGCCGACCTGATGCTGTCGGCGCCGCGGCTGCTGAAGCGGGTGATCGGCCGGACGGCGTACCCGATCACGGCTCTGGGGTTGCTGGCCCGGCACCGTCCACTGCGGATCGTCGTGCGCGCCGGCGGGCGTGAGCACACGTTCGTGACGCATCAGCTCTACGTGGCCAACGGCGGTTTCCACGCCGGGCGGCCGATCACGGCCGACGCGCACGCCGACGACCGGCTGCTGGTGGCCTATCCGGTCGGTGGCCGCGGGCGGTGGGGTCTGCTGCGGGAGACCGCCCGCAACGCGGCGACCGGTCACCGGCGCACGCTCGACGAGGAGCCGTTCCTGGCGGTCGGCGAACTGTGGGTGGAGACCGACCGCCCGGCCCGGGTCGAGGTCGACGGCGAGCCGTCCGGCCGGACCCCGCTGCGGATCGGCCTGGACCCCAACGCGTTGCGGTTGATGGCCCCGGCCGACACGCGTGATCTCTAGGGCTGGGTCACCCCGCTCCGCCAGGACGGGTCGCGGCCGATGAAGCCCACCAGCCGGGTCTGGACGTCCGCGTCGGCGGGCACCTCGACCCGGGCGCCGTACTGGCCGGAGGAGCGCAGGACCTCTTCCATCTGCTCCATCCCGGCGAGCAGGCCGGCGCAGAAGGCCGGGTCCAGCCGGTCGTCCTGACCCGTGGCCCGGGACAGATCCCAGGTGTGCATGAATACGTCCGAGGTGTAGAACTGGTCGATCGCGTTGGCCAGCGGCAGGTTCCCGATGTGCGGGTTGCTGAGCTCCCGCTGCGCGGTCGCCGGATCGTCGAGCACCGCCTGCACGCCGTCGCTGTGCACCTGCCACGCGCGGACCGGGTCGTCGTCCACCGACGGGCCGCGGGGCAGGTCGATGCCGGCGCCGGCGGCGAGGAAGCCGGGGAACCAGTCGGTCAGGTGCCGCACGACGTCGCGGGCGGTCCAGCCCTCCACCGGGGCCGGCACGTCCCAGGACCGGGTGCCGCGGACGCGGTCGGTGAAGAGCCCGGCGATCTGCCGGTGCCGCTCGGCGGGGATCTCAGACAGCGCCATCGTGGATCATCCTTTCCAGCTTTGCGTAACCCTGATTGAGGCCGACCTCCATGCCGCTGCGCAGCCACGCGTCGCGGGCCTCGAAGCTGTCGACCAGCGACTGGGTGCGCAGCCGCGTGCGGCCGCCGCCCAGGTCCTCGAACCACATCGTCCCCAGCGACACCCCGTCCGGCTCGCCGTCGTAGGTGAAGGTCTGCACGATGCGGTCCACCCGAACCTCGTGGAAGCAGCCGTGGAAGCCGAACTCCGTGCCGTCGCGCACCGAGACGTAGCGCCAGCTGCCGCCGCTGGTGGCGTCCCAGTGCTCGATCCGGGTGGTCATGCCGTCGGGGCCCACCCACCGGGCGAACAGCACGGGATCAGTGTGCGCGCGGAAGAGCTGTTCAGGTGTGGCTTCGAAGTCACGACTCAGCCGGATCACCGGCACCTTCGGGTCGGCCTCGATCGAGGTCTCCGTGATCGTGGTCATGCTCGTCTCCTTTCATCGCCGCCAGCACGGCGTCGAGGCGGCGGTAACGCTGCTCGGCGCGGGTCCGGTAGCGCTCGATCCAGGCGTCCATCAGGTCGAAGACCTCGGCCTCGAGCCGCACCGGCCGCGGCTGCGGCCCGGGTGGCCGGCTGACCAGCCCGGCGTCCTCGAGCACCCGCAGGTGCTTGTAGACCGCCTGCAGCGTCATCCGGTACGGCTCGGCCAGCCGGCTCACGGTCGCGTCGCCCTCGGCGAGCCGGGCCACCATGTCGCGGCGGGTCGGATCGGCGAGGGCGGCGAACACCCGGGTCAGCGTGTCTGTGGTCACGGCCCCTGGCTTTCTGTGTCATGGCCCTGGTTTCAACTCATCGGTTGAAAGGACCGTAGACCGCCGCCGGGCCGCACGTCAACCGATCAGTTGAAAGTCCAGCCCGTCGTGCGCCGGTCCGGGGTCGCGGGAATGATCGGGGGATGACGATCATCGAGACGCGGGGAGTGGACGCCCTGCTGACCCGGGCCCGCGCCGGCCTGCGCCGGCTCGACCCGCACCAGACCCTCGCGGCGGTCGCCGCCGGCGCTCTGCTCATCGACACCCGCACCGAGAGCCAGCGCCGGGTGCAGGGCGAGCTGCCCGGGGCGCTGGTGATCGACCGTACGGTGCTGGAATGGCGCCTGGATCCGGCGTCGCCGGACCGGATCCCCGAGGCGACCGGGTACGACCGGCACGTCGTCGTGGTCTGCCGGCAGGGCTACAGCTCCAGTCTGGCCGCGGCCGGTCTGCAGGCGGTGGGCCTGCGCCGGGCCACGGATCTGATCGGCGGGGTGGATGCGTGGCTGGCCGCCGGTCTGCCGATGACCGACGGCCCCGCCGACGTCCGTCTCTGAGTGGCGCCGCCGTCCCGCATCACCGGCAGATCGCCGGACCGATGCTCGCCGCGGCGGAACAGGCGCCACGTCCTGCGTCACCCGGCAGGTCGCCGGGCCGACGCTCGCCGCGGCGGATTAAGGCGCGCCGGCCTCAGATCCGGGCGCCCAGGTCGGCTCCGTTGGCCGGGCGTAGGAAGGAGGAGGTCGCGATCGCGCCGGTGGCCGTCCGCGGCCCGGTGATCACCGAGCTGTCGGTGCTGGCCAGCGCCGGGACCGAGCTCAGGTTCCACGAGTTGCCGCTGCCGGTCGAGCGGCCCAGCGCCACCGCGGTGCCGTTGCGGACGGACAGGTTCGCGGTGAGCCGGGAGGTGCTGGAGTCCACGTCGAAGCCGGTCTTCGGGTTCGCGTACGCGGTGTTGTGGTCGAACACCAGCGTCCCCGGGTTGCCGTTGTCGGTGAAACCGTGCGCGGCGTTGCTGAACGCCATGCTGTTGCGGATCACGTGGTTGGCGGCCGGGTCGGGGTCGCCGCCACCCATCTTGAAGCCGTTGCCGTCGCCGGCGAAGTTCGGGAAGTTCCACCGGTTGAACCCGTTGCCGTACGCGATGCTGCCCTCGACCGTGATGGGTGAGGTGAACATCCAGGCGTCGAATCCGTCGTCGACGTTGTTCCACAGCCGGGCGCCGCGCACCACGTTGCCGGTGCCGCTGCCCTCCTTGATCGCCAGGCCGTCCGCGCTCTCGCCGTTCTTGCGCGGGTCCCGGTTGAGGTAGCTGTCCAGGTTGAGCACCAGGTTGCCGCTCGACGCGCCCTGGATCTGCAGACCGGACTCGTAGTTGTCGTGCGTCGACAGGCGTTCGAAGACGTTGCCGTTGCACCCGTCGCAGTAGAGCCCGTACGGGCCGTTGACCAGTTCGAGGCCGACCAGGCGCCAGTACGAGGCCTCCATGCGCACGGCGCCGCGCTGGGCCCGGGGGACGCTGCCGCCGACCGGGGCGGGCGTGTTGGGCAGGGCTTCGCCGTCGATGACGACGCGTTCGGTGCCGTACCGGGTCAGCGTGATCGGCAGGCTCGCGGTGCCGCTGCGGGTGATCTGGATGTTGGTGGTCAGGGCGTAGGTGCCGCCGCGCACCGAGATGACGGTGCCGGGCTGGGCCAGGTCGACGGCCCGCTGGATGGTGCGCAACGGGCGGGCCTGGTCGCCGGCGTTGCTGTCGTTGCCGGTGGTGGCCACGAACAGGGGAGCCGGTGCGGCGGCGGTCGCGGGGGCCGACGGGCCGAGGGTGACGCCGGTGGCGGCGAGGGCGACGACGGCCGCGATCGCGGCGGTGCTGCGGGCATGCATGAGGAACCTCCGGAGGTGAGGAAAGGCGCGGCGACGGGCGGGATCCGCCACCGCGTGCTGCCCTGGAACGCGGTCGGACCCCGGGAAGCGCCCGGCTCTGGTAAGCGCTTTCCTGGCGAGGCTAGCCATGGCCGGATCGACTGTCAACGATGGCCGGGCCGGCTGCCTCAGGAGCTCTCCGCCACCGCGCAGAACTCGTTGCCCTCCGGATCGGTCAGCACCCAGTGGCCGCTCTCGTCGTCCGGGGCGCGCACCACGCCCGCGCCCAGCGCCAGCAGGTCGTCCGGGTCTCGGTCGCGCAGCACCACGTGCCAGTGCAGCCGGTTCGCGCCGTCGCGGGCCTCCGGCACTGGATCGAAGACGAAGAAGTCCCACGGGAAGTCGGGGGCGGCCCGGACCACCGCCGCCTCGCCCTCGGCCGCCACCTCACCGCCCAGCACCGCACCCCACCAGCGGGCCTGGGCCCGGGCGTCGCGGCACTTCACGACGAGCTCGAAGATGCCCGGGGGCCGGTCGTCCACCGCCGGGAAGGCGCAGAACTCGTTGCCCTCCGGGTCGGCCAGCACGTACCAGGGGTCGGTGCCCGGGTGGCGCAGCAGCCGGCCGCCCGCCGCGACGATGTGGCCGACGTCCGCTCCGGGCAGCCGGACGTCCAGGTGCACCCGGCTCTGCTCGGTCGCGAGCCGCCGCACCCGGCGCACCCGGACGATCTCGTTGCGGGGCCGGCCCGGCCCCGGGTCGATGCGGAACGCCGCGGGGCCGTCCTCGCGCACCGGCTCGCCGAGCACCGTGGCCCAGAATCGCGCGATGGCCGGCGGGTCCAGCGCCTGCAGGCTCAGGCCGTCGAACTGGGCCGGCGGCAGCACGTACCGGGCGAGGTCGTCGGTCAGGGTCGGTCGAGACATCGTTCCTGATTACCTGTACGCGACGGCGATCGTCAATGTCGCGGGGAGCATGTCCAGCTAACGGGTGGCGTGCGCCCCATCCGCTCAGCTCGACCCCGGCGTGACCGATGAGGTGCCGAAGAGGTTCCGGGGTCGTGGGCACGGGAAACGGTGAGCGGGATGAGCTCTGGGCAGGTCCGCCCAGGAGTCGGCACGAGCGGCGGCACGCCTGACCGGGTGCTGCGCGCGACGGTCGGTGCCGCCGTGGCCTGGATGGTGCTCTACACCGTGGCGACCGCGCTCTGCCAGGGCTCGCCGCGCGCGGCACTGTTCCTGGGCGACATCGTCTACCTCGTGCCGCTGGCCGCCGCTGTGCTGGTGGCCGGGGTCGCGGCCCGCCGCGAGCGGGGACGGCACCGCAGGCTGTGGCAACTGCTCGCCGTGGCGTTCGCTGCCCAGCTCGCCGGCGAGAGCGTCTGGGCCGGCTACGACTATCTGACCGCCGACGGCCCGCCGGCGCCGTCGGTCGCCGACATCGGCTTCCTGCTCTCCTCGACGCTGATGGTGGTGGCGGTGCTGGTCGGCTTCGGCGGGGCGAGCCGGCTGCGGCACCTGCGCGGGCTGCTGGACAGCACACTGATCATGGTGAGCCTGGCCGCGCTGGGCTGGCACATGCTGATCCGGCCGCAGCTGACCGAGGCAGTGGTCTTCGCCGACCTCGTCAACATCGCCTATCCGCTGTTGGACGTGGTGTTGCTGGCCTGCCTGGGCATCGTCGGCATGGCCGGGCACAAGTCGGTGCCGATGACGGTCCGGCTCGTCGGTGCCGCCGGAGCCGTGAACGCCGTCAGCGACATGGTCTACACCTACCTGGCCACCTTCAGCGACTACGACAGCGGCAGCTGGGTGGACGTCGGCTTCGAGGCGGCGACGGTGCTGTGCCTGCTGGCCGCGGTGGTCGCCGTCCGCCGCCCGGAACCGCCGGCCGAGCCGCGGTCCTTCGACCGGGGCATGCCGCTCATGCCGATCCTGATCTCGGTCACCGCCACCTCGGCGCTTGTGGTGTTCGACAAGGTGGGTACCGGAACCGTCAGCGATCTGAGCCTGATCGTCATCGGTGTCCTGTTCCTCACGGTCATGTTGCGCCAGTACCTGTTCGCGGCCGACCGGGCCGGTCTCGCGGAGCAGCTGGCCCTGGCCGTGACCGAGCAGCAGCGGCTTGCTGTGACCGACGGCCTCACCGGCCTCTACAACCGGCGGCATCTGATGACGATGGTGGAGCGGCTGGGCGCCGCGCCCGCCGGGCGCCCGGTCAGCCTGATGGTCGTCGACCTCGACCACTTCAAGCTGGTCAACGACACCCACGGGCACCTGGCCGGTGACGCGGTCCTGCAGGCGGCCGCCGCCCGGATCACCGCGACCGCCCGGTCGAGTGACGTGGTGGCCCGCTACGGCGGCGAGGAGTTCGTCCTGCTGCTGGCCGACACCGACGGGGCGGAGGCCGAGCGGCTCGCCGAACGGGTACGGCAGCGGATGCGGGAGACGCCGGTCGTCATCGGCGGTGCCGCCATCGCGCTGACCGCCTCGATCGGGGTGGCCAGCTCAACCGACGGGAGCGTCCAGCACCTGATGGAGGCGGCCGACCGCGCGCTCTACCGCGCCAAGGCGCAGGGGCGGGACCGGGTGTCGACCGTCGCCGCGCCGGTACGCGAGTCCGTCGCCGTCCCCGGACCGGCCGGCTGACCGGCGCACACTTCGGCCGGCACCGAACCGTCCCGGCCGTACCGTTCGGCCGTGCAGCAGATCACCGGCCGCGAGGCCGCCGCCGTCCTGCGGGACCCCCGCTTCGTCGTGCCGCCGGTGCCGCCCGGCGCGACCGGAATCGCCTGGCTCCGGGCCAGTGTCGGTCGCTTCAGCACGGGTGTGGCCCATGACCGCCGCCGCGCTCTCGCCGTAGCCGTCCTCGCCGCCGCGCCGCCCGCGACGCTGCCCGCGGGCGGTGATGGACACCCGGTGACCGTGCTGGCCCGCGCCCTGGGCATCACCGAGCCGGTGACGGACCTGGTGCGGGCCGTGGCCCAGGCCTACCAGCCGGGCACCGGCGACGAGAGCCGGGCCGACGCGGCGGTCGACCGGCTGGTGACAATCCTCGGCGGGGGATACGACGAACCGACCGCGGCCCTGATCGGCGTGCTGACCCAGGCGTGCGACGCGACCGCGACGCTGATCGAGCGGGCCCGGCACCGGCCGGTCGACGAGGTGCTGCACGACGACCCGCCGGTCCGGGTGACCCGGCGTCAGGCCCTCGTGGCGACCACGGTCGGCGGCGTGCCGGTGCAGGCGGGGGAGGTCGTGCTGGTCGGTCTGGCCGGGGGACCGGCCTTCGGTGCCGGTCCGCGCCGCTGCCCGGGCCGGGAGCACGCCCTGACCCTCGTCGCCGGAGCCCTCGCGAGGGATTCACCGACCGTTCACGAAGGAACGCCGGACACCGCCCCCGGAACCGGCACAGACTGACCGGATGATTGTCCTCGAGATAGCGGGGCTGCTCATCCTGGCCACCGCCACCTGGCTGGTCCTGAACAGGCCGCAGTCCGGCTCCGGCGTCCTGCACCACCGCCTGACCACGACGATGCTGGCGGCCGGCGGCGCGGTGCTGGCGGGCAGTCTCGTCGCCGGGGTGGTGCTGGCGTTCTGACCCGCGGCGTTTGAAGGTGATCGTCGCGGAAACAATGCGGCGATGCCGGGATGGTTGCAAGCGGGTGGATGGGGACTGCTGGCGGGCTCGGCGCTGCTCGTCGGCGCCGCGGTCGGCTACCTGGCGCGGATCCCGCAGAAGATCATCGCCTCGATCATGGCCTTCGGCGCCGGGGTGCTGCTGTCGGCCGTGTCGTTCGAGCTGGTCGCCGAGGCCTACGCGAGCGGCGGGCTGCTGCCGACCGCGCTGGGCGCGATCGCCGGTGCCGTGCTCTACACCGGAGCCAACATCCTGCTGGCCCGGCGCGGCGCCCGGCACCGCAAACGCTCCGGCGATCAGCAGCCCTCCGAGCAGGACCAGGGCGGATCCGGTACGGCGCTGGCCCTCGGCGCCCTGCTCGACGGCGTACCGGAATCGATCGTCATCGGCACCAGCCTGCTCGGCGGCGGCGCGGTGAGCGTGGCCACCGTGGCGGCGGTGTTCATCAGCAACGTGCCCGAGGGCCTGTCCAGCGCCGCCGGGATGCGCCGGGCCGGCCGCTCCCGCACGTACGTCTTCGGGCTGTGGGCCGGGATCGCGGTGATCAGCGGTCTCGCCGCGCTGGCCGGCTACACCCTGCTGGGCGGCGTGGCACCGGGCATCCTGGCCGCCATCACCGCGCTCGCGGCCGGCGCCATCCTCACCATGATCGCCGACACGATGATCCCCGAGGCCTTCGAGAAGACCCACCTGGCCATCGGCCTGATCACCCTGCTCGGCTTCCTGACCGCCTTCGCCCTGTCCCGCGCCGGCTGAGCACCGCGGGCGCTCACTGCGGCCGCCGGGCGTGGCCCCGGTCGCGGGGCCCGCATTCTGGATCGTGGCGCGGTCGCGGTCGGTGCGTTCGGCCAGCGGCCGTACCGCCGCG
>NZ_JBEZGQ010000112.1:0-14033 GCF_040650095.1 Actinoplanes sp. NPDC048791
CCGGCCCTGGCCCGGCCGGTTCCACCTGTGGGACAACCCGCTGCAGCTCGTCCCGGCGGTCGTGCTGGTCGTCGCGGCCGTGTTCGCGACCCGGGCCCGGCGGCGGCTGGCCGCGGTGGTCCTGGTCGGCGTGACCGGGTACGCGACCGCGATCCTGTTCGTCCTGCACGGCGCGCCGGACCTGGCGCTGACCCAGTTCCTGGTCGAGACCTGCACGATGGTGATGTTCGTGCTGGTGCTGCGCCGCCTGCCCGGGCACTTCTCGGTACGCCCCCTGGTGGCGAGCCGGCGCATCCGGGTGGCCATCGGGATCGCGGTCGGTGCGGTCGTCTCGGGCCTGGCCTACGTCGCCACCTCGGGCCGCCAGGCCACCGCGATCTCCACCGCCTTCGCGGAACCCGCGGTCTCGTACGGCGGCGGACGCAACATCGTGAACGTGACCCTGGTCGACATCCGGGCCTGGGACACGATGGGGGAGATCTCGGTCCTGCTGGTCGCGGCCATCGGGGTCGCCAGTCTGGTCTTCGGCGGCTCGCAGCGCCTCCTGCGCCCGCGGCGGCCACCACCGCCGACCCCGCCCCGGGGGCAGGTCTGGCTGATGGCGGGCCACACGCTCGACGCGGGCCTGCGCTCACCGATCCTCGAGGTGGTCACCCGACTGGTGTTCCACACCATCGTGCTGTTCTCCATCTACCTGCTGTTCGCCGGGCACAACGCGCCGGGCGGCGGCTTCGCCGGCGGGCTGGTCGTCGGGCTGGCCCTGGTCCTGCGTTACCTGGCCGGCGGCCGGCACGAGCTGGACGCGGCCGCGCCGGTCGACGCCGGCGCGGTGATGGGCACCGGCCTGTTCATCGCGCTGGGCACCGGTCTGACCGCGCTGGTCCTCGGTGGCGAAGTGCTGCAGAGCGCCCTGCTGGACTGGCACCTTCCGGTGCTGGGGCACGTCCATTTCGTCACCTCGTCGATCTTCGACGTCGGTGTCTATCTGGTGGTCATCGGCGTGATCCTGAACATTCTGCGCAGTCTCGGCGCCGAGATCGACCGGCACGAGCAGACCGAACGCGTCGCGGCCGAGGCCCGGCCGGAGGAGGAGCTGGTGTGAGCCCGAACCTGCTGTTGGTGATCGTCGTCGGCGTGCTGTTCGCCGCCGGCGTCACCCTGCTGCTGGAACGCAACCTGACCCGGGTCATCCTCGGCATCACGCTGCTCGGCAACGGGGTGAACCTGCTGATCCTGCTGGGCGGCGCGTACGGCGGACCACCGATCGTCGGCCTCACCCCCGAGGACGGGATGAGCGATCCGCTGACCCAGGCGATGATCCTGACCGCGATCGTGATCACGCTGGGCATGACCGCCTTCCTGCTGGCCATGGCGTACCGCAGCTGGCTGCTGACCGGTCACGACGACGTGCAGGACGACGTCGAGGACCGGCGGATCATGCAGCGGGCCGAACGCGACCAGGGCCTGGAGGACGAAGACGTCCCCACCGCCGAAGGGGCCCCACGATGACCTGGCTGGTTCCGCTGCCGGTGATCATGCCGCTGCTCGGTGCGGCCTTGACGCTGCTGCTGCGGCGGCACCCGAACATCCAGCGGACCGTGAGCCTGCTCGTCCTCGGCGCGACCCTCGCGGTCGCCACAGCCCTGCTGGCGCTGACCGCCACCGGGGACCCGCTGGTCGTCAAGGTCGGTGGCTGGGCGGCCCCGCTGGGCATCGTGCTCGTCGCCGACCGGCTCGCGGCACTGATGCTCGTGGTCTCCGCCGCGGTGACCCTCTGCGTGCTCGTGTACTCCATCGGTCAGGGCATGGCCGACGGGGACGACGCCACGCCGGTGTCGGTCTACCACCCGGCGTACCTGATCCTGACCGCCGGGGTGACCAACGCCTTCCTGGCCGGTGACCTGTTCAACCTCTATGTCGGCTTCGAGATCCTGCTCGCCGCCAGCTACGTGCTGATCACCATCGGTGCCACCGAGAGCCGCATCCGCGACGGCACGACCTATGTCGTGGTCAGCCTCCTGTCGTCGTTGATCTTCCTGACCGCGATCGGCCTCATCTACGCCGCCACCGGCACGCTGAACCTCGCGCAGCTCGCCGGCCGGCTCGACGCGCTGCCCGACAGCCTGCAACTGGGCCTGCAGAGCATGCTGCTGCTCGCCTTCGGGATCAAAGCCGCGGTCTTCCCGCTGTCGGCGTGGCTGCCGGACAGCTATCCGACCGCCATCGCGCCGGTCACCGCGGTCTTCGCCGGCCTGCTCACCAAGGTCGGCGTCTACGCGATCATCCGCACCCAGACGCTGCTGTTCCCCGACGGCCCGGCCTCCGGCATCGTGCTGGTGGCCGCGCTGCTCACCATGATCGTCGGCATCCTGGGCGCGGTGGCGCAGTCGGACATCAAGCGGCTGCTGTCCTTCACCCTGGTCAGCCACATCGGATACATGCTGTTCGGGATCGGGCTGGCCACGGACGCCGGGCTGTCCGGCGCCATCTTCTACGTCGTGCACCACATCATCATCCAGACCACACTGTTCCTCGCGGCCGGGCTGATCGAGCGGCGGGGCGGCACCACGACCCTGGACCGGCTCGGCGGGCTCGCCCGGCTGGCCCCGGTCCTCGGCGTGCTGTTCTTCCTGCCCGCCCTCAACCTCGCCGGCATCCCGCCGTTCTCGGGATTCCTCGGCAAACTCGGGCTGCTGCAGGCCGGGGTGGCCGCCGACGGCGTGCTGGCCTGGCTGCTGGTCGGCGGCAGCGTGGTGACCAGCCTGCTCACCCTCTACGCGATCGGCCGCGTCTGGAACCTGGCCTTCTGGCGTACGCCCCGCGAGCAGGAACCCACCGCGGCGAGCCCGGTCACCGGCCGGGTGCTGCCGCGGCTGATGGTCGGCGCGACGCTCGCGCTCGTCGTGCTGGGCACCGGTCTCACCGTGGTCTCCGGACCCCTGTTCGACGTCACCAGCCGGGCGGCGGCGGAGCTGCGCGACCGTGAGCCGTACGTCCGCGCCGTCTTCGGAGAGGAGTCACCATGAGCCGGACAGCGCCGGCGACGGCCCGTACCCGATGGCGTGACCGCCTCGTGACGACGGCCGTGCTGGTCACCGGATGGATGCTGCTCTGGGGTGTCTTCTCCTGGGCCAACCTGATCAGCGGGATCCTGGTGTCGGCCGTCGTGCTCGCGGTCTTCCCGCTGCCGCCGGTGACCTTCGCCGGGCGTCCGCGTCCGCTCGGGCTGCTGCGCCTCGCCGGGCGGTTCGTCACCGACCTGGTCGCCGCCAGCGGGCAACTGGCCGTGCTCGCGTTCCGCTTCGGTCACCAGCCCCGCAGCGCCATCATCCGGGTGCCCCTGCGCGTCCCGTCGGACCTCGTGCTCACCCTGACCGGCGAGGCCGTCTCGCTGGTGCCCGGCAGCCTCATCGTGGACACCGACCAGGCCTCCACGACGCTGTACATCCATGTCATCGGGGTCTCCGACCGCGCCGCCGTCGAGAAGTTCCGCCGCAGCGTGTACGAGACCGAGGCGCGCATCGTCCGGGCCATCGGCTCCGATGCCGAGATCAGCATGCTCGACGGCCGGGCCCCGGCCGGAAAGGAGCACCACCCGTGATCATCGTCGGTATCACCGTGTCCGTGCTGCTGTTCGCAGCGGTGTCTCTCGTGCTGGTCCGCATCGTGCGCGGACCGACCACGCTGGACCGCATCGTCGCCGTCGACGTGCTGCTGGCCATCGTGGTGTGCGCGATCGCCGCCGAAGCCGCCTACACCCGCGACGCGACGTCGCTGCCGATTCTGGTCGTCCTGTCGATCCTGGGCTTCATCGGCTCGGTCAGCGTCGCCCGGTTCTCCCCGCGGAGCCGGCGATGACCGTGCAGACCGTCGCCGACGTCTTCGCCGGCACCTGCCTGATCTCCGGCGCGCTGCTCAGCCTGGCCGCCGGCGTCGGCCTGCTGCGCTTTCCCGACCTGCTCTCCCGGATGCACGCGGCGACCAAACCCCAGGTGCTGGGCCTGCTGCTCATCCTCGCCGGTACGGCGTTACGGCTGCAGAACACCATCGACATCACCACGCTGGTGCTGATCGGCGTCTTCCAGCTCGTCACCGCACCGGTCGCCGCGCACATGATCGGCCGGGCGGTCTACCGGTCCGGGCAGGTGCGGGCCGACCTGCTGGTGGTCGACGAGCTGGCCGACGACCGCACGAACGGGGGACCGGAACCGCGGCACCGGCCCCCGGAGCGCTAGCTGCCGTACCGGTCGAACGGGACCGTCCAGTCGCCCAGGCCGTTCCAGATCGGGAGCTCGCGCGGGGTGTTCTTGACGTCGACGATGTCGCCGACGAGGAAGTTGTTGTAGACCCATTTGGCGTCGGCCGTGGTCAGGTTGATGCACCCGTGCGACAGGTTGGCCCGGCCCAGCGAGCCGTTCCACGGCGCGGCGTGCAGATACTCGCCGGAGTAGCTGATCCGGGTGCAGAACTCGATGTTCTCCGACACGTAGTAGTTCGGGTCCTTGGGGTCGGTGACGCCGTAACTGGCCGAGCTCATCGTGTGCTTGCGCTTCTTGCCCAGCACGACGTGCGGGCCGCCCGCTGTCCAGTAGCTGATCCGCTCGCCGTTCGCCCCGGTCGTGCCGCCGCCCTTGCCGAGGCTGCTCTTCATCGTGCGGACGAGCTTGCCGTTGATGTAGACCTTGGTCAGGTGCGTCCGGTTGTCACTGACGGCGATCAGCTGCCGGCCGATCCGGAAGTTCGTGGACGCGTTCTTCGCCCCGTACGTCGTCTTGCCGAGCTTCGCGCCGTACATGTTGACGCTGACCTTGATGGTCGTCCCGGCGGCCCAATATTTCGCGGGCCGCCAGTGCACGGTCTTGTCGTCCTTCCAGAAGAACTTGCCCTTCACCGCGGGCAGGGTCGTGATCTCGATGGCCTTCTCGGCCGCCTTCTTGTTGACGGCGCGGCTGAACGCGACGATCACCGGCTGCCCGGCGCCGTACGTTTTGCCCTCTTTGAGGGCCAGCATGCCGTTGGCCTGGAACGTGACCCGGGCGACGTTCTCCGGCTTCAACGTGGTGAAGGTGGTGGTCTCGGTGGTCGCTTTGCCGGCACTGTCGGCGGCGGTGACGGTTACCGTGTACTTCTTGCCGTACGCGAGGTCCTCGCTCGACTGCCAGGTCCCGTCGTCCTGCATCTTGCCGTCGATCTTGGCCTTACCGGCGGTGACGGCGACCGACTGGAGCTTGCCGTCCGCGGCGCTGACGACGATCGGCTTCACCGGAAGAACATCGGCGTCCCCGTCCGCCGGCGTCACGCTCAGCTTGACGGGCGTGGCGACCGCCTGCTCGATGTTCGCCGCGGGCTCAACCCAGCCAGCGTTGTCCTCCGCCTTGCCGGACGAGGAACACCCGGCCGCCGTGGCAACCGCGGCCATGCCCACCGCGCCGATGATCACCTTGCGTCGCTGAATCATTACTCTCACATTCGAGGGAAGCCGACCGGCGCCATCCAGGGCCCTGCCCTCCTAGACGGGAGCGGGGCCCGAAACGTTGCGTCCGTCTTCGAAAGAGGATCATCTTGACAGATCTGGATCCCCGCCGGTAGCCCGGATCGATCGATGGTGGGACAACTCATCCAGGAACTCGGTGGCCCGCCCGGCCCGCCGCGGCTATCCTCACCGCGACGTTGCTGCCGATGATGGCCCGGGTGCGCCGCGAAGTGCCCCTGTCTGATGACTTCTGATCCGAGGAGCCTGGTCGCTCCGGTGCGGTGAGCCCCGCGATCCGGGTACGGTCCGGTAAGGACCTCCGAGCCGCCCGGCGACGCCGCGAGCATCGCTGCTGGGGACATCTGATCGCGGCGGCGTTGTGGCCCATGCACGGGACGAATCTCGGCACACTTCTGCGCACCTGCGACGCGGTGGGTGCGTGTCTGGCCGTACCGCCGTACCGGTGGGTTGATGAAGCCCTGGCCCGGGGCAACACGCTGCGCCGGCCCAGCTGCGTGCACCGGGTCGGGGATCCGGCCGGCTGGCTGGCGGCCGAGCGGGCCGCCGGCTCGCGCATCGTCGGGGTGGAACTGGCCGACGAAGCGATCCGGCTGGCCGAGGTGCCCGTCGCCGACCGGCGGACCGTCATGGTCCTCGGCCACGAGGCCACCGGCATCCCACCTCAGGCCCTCGACCTGCTCGACTACGCGGTGGAGATCCCCATGGTGGGAACCGGCCACAGCCTCAACGTCGCCGTCGCCGGCTCCCTGGTGCTGTACAAACTCGCCGGACTCACCTGACCGCTCACCGGACGTAGTGCCGCAGTCGCACCGACTCTCCGCGCGGACCGCTCCAGGCTGCCGTCGTCGTGTGCGTGTACCGCCATCCCGTGGCCTCGGAGAACGCGGCCGCGGGAGAGTCCGGCTTGTCGACGACGTGGAGGATCAGCCGGCCGCCGGCCCACACGCTGACGTGGTCGAGCAGGGCGCTGGCGACCTTCAGGCGCCGGGCCGCGGGCGCCACGAACAGGCGGGTGACCTCCCGGCCGTTCCGCACGGCGACGTGCCCGTCGATGACACCGGGTGAGCCCTCGGCGACCCAGGCCTGGTCGAGCTGCGGCCGGTCCAGCCAGGCCCGGGGATTCGACGGCCATTTCATCGGGTAACCGTCGGCCAGGCGCACCTCACGCAGCACTTCCACACACTGGTCGAGGTCCTCGGACCGCCGGGCTCGGATGGTCAGGGGCCGGATGGTCAGGTTGCTCACCCGACCATCATGAAGCACCGCCACCCCGTCCGGCGAAACGATCGGCCGGCCCCGGCGGTTGACGGAGGCCTGCTCATCGGCAATAGTAAGGCGCGTGCCTAAGTATCACGATGAGCTCGACGCCGTGCTCCGCGCGCTTGCGGATCCGACGCGCCGGGCCGTCGTGGAACGGCTGGCCCAGTCGCCGGCCGTCGTGTCCGAGCTCGCCGCCCCGTTCTCGATGGCGCTGCCGTCGCTCATGCAGCACCTGCGCGTCCTCGAGGACGCCGGGCTGATCACCTCGGAGAAGCACGGACGCGTCCGCACGGTCAGCCTGCGGCCGGGCGCCCTCGGCGTCCTGCACCTGTGGCTCGATGAGCAGCGCACCCCGGCGGAACGGCAAGCCGACCGGCTCGGCATTCACCTGACCCGGACCAACCCGAAGGAAACCTGACATGTCCCGTGTTCGTATCGACCTTTTCGCCTCGCTCGACGGCTACACCTCGGCCGGCCAGGCCCCGGACAACCCGATGGGGGAGGACTGGGGGCCGCTCACGGCGGCCTGGGCCGCGACCCGGACGTTCCATGAGCGCGTCTTCGGCGACACCAGCGGCGCCGGCACGACCGGTGTCGACGACGCGTACGGCGCCGCGCACTTCGAGGGGATCGGCGCCGAGATCATGGGTGCGGCCATGTTCGGGCTGCACACCTTCCCCGACGACCCGGACTGGAAGGGCTGGTGGGGTGACGAGCCGCCGTTCGGCGTCCCGGTCTACGTCCTGACCCACACCGCACCGCGCCCGTCGATCCCGATGCCGGGTGGCACCACGTTCCACTTCCGCAACACCGCCATCGAGGACGTGCTCGCCGAGGCGACCGAGGCGGCCGGCGGTCTCGACGTACGCGTCGGCGGCGGGGTGAGCACCGCCCGCGACTTCCTGCGCGCCGGCCTGGTTGACCAGCTGCACGTCATGATCGCGCCGATCGTGCTCGGCCGGGGCACCCGGCTGTGGGACGACCTGCGCGGCCTCGAGACCACCCACAAAGTGACGACGGAAGTGGCCGAGAGCGGCACGATCCACGTCACCTTCGCGCGATAGGACCCCACCGATGACGATCGAACGCCGGCTCGCCCGCTCCGGGTTCAGCCTGACCCGTGACTACCCGGTTCCCGTCGCGCGCGTCTGGGACTCGTTCGCCGAGGAGAAGCAGAAACTGTCCTGGTGGGGCGCCGGCGACGCGATGGAGCCCCGCGAGTGGGCCTTCGACTTCCGCGTCGGCGGACGCGACGTCGCGGAGGGCAAGTTCCACAACGGACCGCTTTCCCGGTACGAGGCCACGTACACCGACATCGTCGAGCACGTCCGTATCGTGACGACGTACGACATGTGGCTCGACGGGACGCACATGTCGACGTCGGTGGCGTCGCTCGAGTTCGACCCGATCGACGACGGCACCCGGTTCACGCACATCGAGCACGGCGTGTTCTTCGACCAGTTCTGGGCCGACGGGCCGGAGCGGGAGAGGGGCACCCGGGGCCTGCTCGAAGCGCTGGGCCGATACCTGGGGTGACGCCTGGCGTCCATTCTGGACGTGAGCCAGATGGTGACCGACGGCGGGACGGTCCAGCCGGTCACCGAGCTGGAGGCGATGAAACGGCTGTTCCGCCGGCGACGCGTAGGGATACACGAATGACGCAGTTCTGGCTTGAAGCGCAGCTCAACGTCGACACCAGCCGGGGCCCGCTCGGCGACGCGGCGTACGTCTGGTTCGACACGCTGACCCGGGCGCTGACCCCCGCCGAGCGGGCCGAGCTGGCCGGCCTGCCGGCGGCCACCCGGATCAACCCGCTGGCGGAGGGTCCGCAGGGCGAGCCGGGCAAGCTGTACGGCCTGATCGAGGTCGACCGTTCGATCGGCGGCGGCTACCCGACCACCGAACGCCGCCATCTGTCCGAAGAGGGCCTGGAGTGGTTGCGGGGCGAGTTGGCCGACCTGCCGAAGAAGGTGACGGTGTGGATCGGCCGCTTCACCGAGAACGGGTTCCTCGGCGGTCGGTTGATGTTCGCCGGGGCGTGGCCGTTGCGGAAAACCCCCGGCTGGCTGGTCCTGGACGCCCAGGTGCCGGCCGACCGGTTCACCGACCCCGGCTTCGGACGGGCCGAGCAGCAGCGGTGCCTTCGTGCGGTTCGGCAGGCCGCGGACCGGCTCAACCCGAGCTTCGGGCAGATCGACTACTGGCGGGACAAGGGCAATACCGCGCTGGAGAGATGGTCCACCGGGCTCGCGCGGGACGCGCAGCTGGCGATTCCGCAGACCCGGGAGCGGTTGCGCGGCTACTCCTGGCTGACGATCGCCTCGCAGGAGGTCGCGGAGAAGCTCGGTGGCGCGGCTGCGGTGGCCGCCACTGGCGCATTCGCTGAGGTTGAACCGCTCGCTGAGGGCGGGCTCTGGCTCCTGGCCACGGAGGACTTCGCCGACTACGGGATGAGAGCCGCGGAGGCGGTGTTCCACGCGGTGGCGCCGGCGCTGCCACCCGGCATGCCCCGGCAGCGCGACAACTTCGGCGAGCCGCCGACGTTCGTGGTGATCGCCGACCCGTTTGTCGTATCCGGGCCGCGCTGTTCGTAGCTACGGTGAACGCCGCCCACGAGGGCGTCGTCACGAGCACGGGAGGTGCCGGCCGATGTCGCATCCACAGGTCAAGGTTCACCGTATGTTCGAGCTCGTCGAGCCGATCGCCACCGTCACCTTCTCCGAGGGGCCGAACGAGGCGTTCCTGGCTCTGGGCATGCGCAACTACTGGGACGGATACTTCGCGGGCCGCGCGGCGCCGCTGGGGTTGGCACCGGCTGAGGTGGTGCACGCGGTCTTCTACAACTTCGCCGACGGTGAGGTGGCCCGCCACATCCCGTGGGTCTGGGGGAAGATCACCCCGCAGGAGGCGATCGCCGTACGCGAGCGGGGCAGCGCGGCCGCCCTGCGGCAGATGATCGGGGACCTGGCCGACTCGCCGGGTCTGGCGCGGGCCGCTGACCTCGCCACCCGGGCGGCGGTCAGCGCGCCGGCCGAGGGCCGGGTGCTGTACGCCGGGCTCAAGGCACTCAAGGTGCCGGATGAGCCGGTGGCCCAGCTCTGGCACGCGGCGACGCTGCTGCGCGAACACCGCGGCGACGGCCACAACGCCGCCCTGGTCACGCACGGCATCGGCGGCACCGAGGCGCACGTGCTGCTCGCTCTGGCGCTCGGCATGAGGGCGCAGGACTTCGGCCGGGTCCATCACCTGCCCAAGGCGCAGCTGGCCGCTGTCGTCGACGGGCTGCGGGGCCGTGGCCTCGTGGACGCCGCCGGCGGGTTCACCGACGCCGGCCGGGAGATCAGGGAGCGGATCGAGGCCGTCACCGACGAGCTGGCCGCGCCGGCGTACGACGTGCTGAGCGCGGATGAGCTCGACGAGCTGATCGCGGGCCTCGAACCGATTGCCGCCGCCGCACAGGCCGCCGGCAACTGAGCCGACGACCGCGACCCCGCCCAACGGAAGCCGGGACACCGACGAAGCGAGCCGGGCCGGAACTGGACTGCTCGCATCAGCGACCGGGTTTCCGGACCGCAGGCAAAGGCATGCACCGGTTGCAGGTGCACTGAGTTCCGAGCCGTTCGGCACGCTCATGTCTGCTGTGATCTACCGCAGCCCTGCGGGCCGGGTCGGTCGGGTCGTGGCCGTGGGCGCGTAGGTAGCGAGAGCAGCGGCGACCCAGCGAGCATTTCGGATGCGGACGATGTATTCCAGGCCTCTGCCCTCGAACGCGCCGAGATCACCGTTGCATCCGGAACAGAGAAGTCCTCGGTTGCACCTCCCGCAGCTGCCGCGAGCAACAGACATGATCGTGATCGATGAACAGCGGCGCCGGTCCGCTTCTTGCGGTCTCATCCTTACCGATGGTCCTGGAGAGGCCGAGACCACATATCGCGCAGACACCGCCCTGTGCGCGTAGCAATGCGGTGTAGGACTCGCTGCTCATCCGGTGCCTGGTGAGGGGATCGGTGGGCATCGCGAGGCGGCAGCGGTGCCCGCCGGAGCTGCGGGCGGGCACCGGGTCGCGCTACCTGTTCTTGAGGGAGCCGAGGGTGAGCCAGCCGGACGTGGTGTCCGTACCGGTGTTGGCGAAGCGCAGCGGGACACCGCCCGGCATCGGGTTGGGCAGGCGCATGACGATGTCGTAGCGGCCCGGCCGCAGCCCCCGAGTGTTGATCCGGGACGACAGCTGGGTGGGCTCCTCGCCGGGCTGGATGCCGGCCACGGTCCACCGGGTGGGCCAGCGCCGCACGACGCGCCCCGAGTGGCCGACGGCTGCAAGCTCGGCGGGCCAGTCGTAATAGAACGGCGCTGCGCCGCGGTTCGCGATGCGTACCGACACCCGGTCGCGGCCCAGCTTCGCCTCGGTGACGGTCAGCTCGTAGCCCAGGGACTTCGCCCCGGCCACGGCCCGCTGGTACTTGTCGCCGGTGAAGCCTGTCCCCGTGAACGCGGCGTGGTTGATCAGCCAGGAGGCGTGGGTCTGGGCCACGGATGCGGTGTAGTCCTCGTACTGCGTACAGGTGACCGGCTGGTCCCACAGGCAGGACTGGATCTCCGGGCGCAGCTCGCCGCCGATGGGTTGGCGGCGCCATTTGTCCGTGACGCCTTCGTCGATCAGCCGCTGGACGAAGTGCCAGGACGTCGGGGGCAGGGTCTCGAAGGCGAACGAGTCGTCGTGGTAGCCGATGTCGAGGTTCTTGTTCTGCGCGCTGGGATAGCGGGCCAGCAGCCGGGTCTTGGCGAACGCGTTCTCGTAGCGGTGCAGGATCCGGGCGAGGATGTCGTCGCTCGGCATCCAGTTCTCCGGCTCGGTTGTGCCGTCGTGGGGCCAGGTGTGCCACTCGCCCCAGAAGCCGATCAGGCCCAGCGTGATGAAGCCGATCCGCGGATCGCCGTCGTAGCGGCGGCCGAGGGCGGTGATGAAGTTCTCCAGGGCCGCGACCAGGCGGGGGTCGTTGTAGTCGGGGGCGACGCTGACGCCGTCGTTGCCGAAATCGGTGTACGGGCGGGTGCGCAGTCCCTGGTCGAGCAGGTACCGCGGGATCCCGCTGGGCCGGCCGGGATAGTCCAGGTAGAACCGGAACACGCCCTGGTGTCCCCGGCCCGCGATGGCCCCCAGCTGGGTCTCGAACGCCGTCCAGTCGAACTTCCGCGGGCCGGTCATCACGTCGCTCAGTGGCAGATAGAACCACTCCATGCTGTGCGGGAAGGTCTGGTGGTCGCCGGCGAAGGGCAGGAAGCCTTTGAGCGGGTTGTCCGCCAGGGCGGAGGCGTAGGACAGCGACGTCCACGCCGGATTCGCGACGGCCGGCGTGCCGGCGGTCAGGGTGAGGGCGGTCAGAAGGGCGACGACGCCGCGTAGAGATCTGCGCATGGGGGTTCCTCAGTCCGAAGGGTGGGGAGGGCGTCAGCCGACGGTGATGCGGTCGATGTCGGGGGCCCAGCCGGTCGGGTTCGCGATGGTGATGGCGGTGGTGCCGGCGGGCAGGCTCAGCGTCACGGCGGTCGAGCCGACGGTGTTCCAGTCGGCGGTCGGGGCGAACGTCACCGTCTGCCCGTTGACCACAGCCGTACGAATGACCGCCGACGAGTAGTGGATGGTCACCGTCCGCGCCCCGCCGGTGCCGCCGGCGACACCGTTGACGGTCAGCGCCGCGCCGTTGCCGAGGTAGCCCACCTTCGAGCCGCCGGAGCATGCCGCGCAGGCCGCCACGACGGCGCCGTTGGTCAGGGTGTTGCCCGCGGCCTCGGCCTCGTAGCTGACCGGGGAGCCGCCGTTCGAGGAGCCGACGGTGACGGCGCCGAGGCCGAGCCAGCCGTCGGACTGCTGGGTGGCGTTGGCGAAGCGCAGCTTCTTGGCGTTGGCGGAGACGGATTCCAGGGGGTTCTTGACCCGCAGCACCCACTGGTAGTTGCCGGCGGCCACGCCGGAGAGGTTCACGCTGTGCTGGAAGTACTGCCGGTGGCCGAAGTCGCGGTAGCTGGGATCGGCGCCGGCGTTCCACTCGGGGAAGTTCCGGATCGTCAGCGGCTGCACGGTACGCAGGTCCCAGGGCGTGTCCCAGGTGCCGACGACGGTGCCCGCGCTGTTCTTGAGGCCGAGGGTGACCGTCCACGGGTAGTAGAACGGCGCTACGCCGGTGTTGGCGATCCGGACGCCGACCTTGGCCGTGCCGCCGGCCGTGTTGGTGTAGTAGGCGTTGTCGACGGTCAGGTTGTAACCCATCAGCCGTACGGCGGCGGCCACGTTCGCGTCACCGGCGGCGTAGTTGCCGCTCTGCTCGTTGATCATCCAGGTCGGGTGCAGCAGCTCGATGCAGGCCTTGAGGTTGTCGACGGCACCGGAGCCGCCGGGCCAGTACTGGAACGCCGTGGACTGGATCTCCGGCCGGAGCTCGCCGCCGATCGAACTGGTGATCCACTTGTTCTCGGTGCCGGCGGCCAGGGTCCGGGTCAGTTGCGAGTACGACGCTCCGCCCAGCGACGCGGGCAGGGTCACGCCCTGCAGCGGTGATCCCTCGCGGTAGCAGAACGAGTCGTCGTGGTAGCCGATGTCGCGGCTGTTGGCGGCCCCGCCCGCGACGTCCGGGTACCGGATCTCCAGCTTCGTACGGTTGAAAGCGCTGTCGAACGCGGCGACGAGCTGAGCACCGTTGGCGTCGGTGGGCATGTAGTTCGGTCGCCCGTCGGCCGTGTCGGTGTCATAGGGCCAGGTGTGCCACTCGCCCCACAGCCCGACCAGTCCCAGGTGGATGAAACCGAGGCGGGGATCGCCGTCGTAGCGGGCGCCGAACGCGGCGATGAAGTTCTTCAGCGCGGTGATCGCGAACGGGCTGTCGTAGTCGGGGTAGATGTTCCAGTAGGTGTCGGCGCGGTTGGCCACGTTGCCGTTGAAGCACGGCGGGATGGCGTTGCCGGGATGGGTGCCGGTGCCGCCGGGGTAGGTCAGGTAGACGCGGATGGCCGCCTGATTGCCGTTGTTCGCGGTCTCGGCCAGCATGCTGTCCACGATGGACCAGTTGTAGCTGGCGCAGCTCGACGCGCTGGTCATGATCTCCGACAGGCCGAAGTATCCCCAGGTCAGGGCGTGGGGATAGCCGACGTTCTGGCCGGCGCCGGGGGAGTAGAACTTCGCCCACCCCTTGAGCGGGTTGTCGACCGGGCCGGGCGCCGCGGTCAGCGGGTGCGCCTGGAGCGCCGGGTCGGGGGCGGCGGGTGCCGCCGGCCGGGGTGGCGG
>NZ_JBEZGQ010000113.1:0-13918 GCF_040650095.1 Actinoplanes sp. NPDC048791
GCGGGGGCGGCGGCCTGCTCCGCGGGGGCGGCCTCCGAGGCAGACGCGGCCGTAGCCGTAGCCGTAGACGCGGCCGTGGCCGGGGTCGCGGGCGCAGGCGCAGCTGTGGGTGTGGTGGCGGTGGGCTGAGCCGCGGCCGGAGCGGCGGTCTCAGCGGTGGTGGTGGTCTCGGCGGCGGGCTTGTGCTTGGTCATCGGCACTTCTCCAGCATTTTCTTCAGCTCGACCTTCTCCTTGGTGGTGACCGTGAGCTTCCACCGGCTCTTCACCACGATCCAGTCCTGAGCGTATTGGCACCACGAGCCGGTCTGCTCGGGTTTCCAGGTGGACGGGTCCTGGTCACCCTTTGACCTGTTCGACGCGGCCGAAACCGCCACCAGCTGGGGATCGTCGAGATCGTTGGCGAACTTCTCGCGCTGGTCGGTGGTCCAGGCGGCCGCGCCCGAACGCCAGGCGTTGGCCAGGGGCACCACGTGGTCGATGTCCACCTTGGCCGGGTCGGTGATCTTGTCGCCGTCGTAGACGCTGATCCAGGTGCCCGCGACCACGTTGCAGCCGGAGACCTTGACCTTGGTGCCGTCGCGCTTGAGGACCGTGTCGCGGACGTCGCAGTTGCTGCCGGTGCTGTTCCAGTGCGGGAACTTGGCCCGGCTGTAGCCGCGCATCGAGCCGGTCTTCGTGACGACCTTGAGGGCGTCGAGCTTCTTGCGGGCCGCGGTGGGATCGGACTTCGTGGTGGTGGTGCCACCGGTCGGGTTCGAGCCGGAGCCCGAGCCGTTCTCGGCGGGCAGTTCGCAACCGGCGGCGACGGTCACGGTGAGCAGGGCGGCAGCGACACGCAGGGTCCACAGAGGAGTGATACGAGGGGGCACGAAGTAAGCGTATGCGCCCTACGCCCGCTTGGCGAAAGTCGTCATCCGTGCCGGATACGTCCCGCGCGCCGCCCGGGTGAACCTGGACGGCGCGCGGAACAAATGCTCAGCGGACGCGGTTGACCGCGCTCGTCACGGCCTTGATCGAGGCGGTGACGATGTTGGCGTCCAGCCCCACGCCCCACACCGTCTGGCCGTTGACCTCGCACTCCACGTACGCGGCGGCCTGGGCGTCGTGACCGGAGGACAGGGCGTGCTCGGCGTAGTCGAGGACCCGTACCTGGATGGCCAGCGGCTGCAGCGCCTGCACGTACGCGTCGATCGGGCCGTTGCCGACCCCGACGACCGGGCGCCGGGTGTTGCGGTGCCGGATCTCCGCGTCGATCTCGACCTTGCCGTCCACCGTGGCCGTGCTGTAGCGCTCCAGCTCGATGATGCCGAACTGCTGGTGGTCGACCAGGTACTCGCCCGCGAAGATGTCCCACATCTGCTGCGGGCCGACCTCGCCACCGTCGGTGTCGGTGAAGTGCTGCACCACGCCGGAGAACTCGATCTGCAGCCGGCGCGGCAGGTCGAGCTTGTGCTCCTCCTTCATGATGTACGCCACCCCGCCCTTGCCGGACTGCGAGTTGACCCGGATGACCGCCTCGTAGCTGCGGCCCACGTCCTTCGGGTCGATCGGCAGGTACGGCACGCCCCAGGTGAAGGCGTCCACGTCCACGCCGGCCTCGCCCGCGTCCTCGCGCAGTGCGGTCAGGCCCTTCTTGATCGCGTCCTGGTGCGAGCCGGAGAACGCGGTGTAGACCAGGTCACCGACGTACGGGTGACGCTCGTGCACGGGCAGCTGGTTGCAGTACTCCACCGCGCGCTTGATCTCGTCGATGTCCGAGAAGTCGATCATCGGGTCGATGCCCTGGGAGAAGATGTTCAGCCCCAGCGTCACCAGGTCCACGTTGCCGGTGCGCTCGCCGTTGCCGAACAGGCAGCCCTCGACGCGGTCGGCGCCGGCCAGCACGCCCAGCTCGGCGGCGGCGACGGCGGTGCCCCGGTCGTTGTGCGGGTGCAGGCTGAGGATGATGCTCTCGCGCCGCGGCAGGTGCCGGTGCATCCACTCGATCGAGTCGGCGTACACGTTGGGGGTGGCCATCTCGACGGTGGCCGGCAGGTTGATGATCAGCGGGCGGTCCGGCGTCGGGTCGATGACGTCGATGACCGCCGAGCAGATCTCCAGCGCGTACTCCAGCTCGGTGCCGGTGTAGGACTCGGGGGAGTACTCGTAGAAGATCTCGGTGTCCGGGGTGTGGATCTCCGCGTACTTCTGGCAGAGCCGCGCCCCGGTCGTCGCGATGTCGGTGATCCCGGCCTTGTCCAGGCCGAAGACGACCCGGCGCTGCAGCGTCGAGGTCGAGTTGTAGAAGTGCACGATGGCCCGCTTGGCGCCGCGGATCGACTCGAAGGTGCGGTCGATCAGGTGCTCGCGGCACTGCACCAGCACCTGGATCGTGACGTCGTCCGGGATCAGGTCCTGCTCGATGAGCTGGCGGACGAAGTCGAAGTCGGTCTGGCTGGCGGCCGGGAAGCCGACCTCGATCTCCTTGTAGCCCATGCCGACCAGCAGGTTGAACATGCGCCGCTTGCGCTCGGGGGACATCGGGTCGATCAGGGCCTGGTTGCCGTCGCGCAGGTCGACCGCGCACCAGCGGGGCGCGGCCTCGATGCGGCGGGCCGGCCACTGCCGGTCGGGCAGGTCGACGGCGAACTGCTGCTGGTAGGGCTGGTAACGCTGGAACGGCATCCGGCTGGGGCGCTGACGCGCGATGGGGTCGCCGGTTACATCCGTGGTGGAAGACATGGTGAGGGCTCCTGAAAAGTGGTCAGTTCCGAGGAACGACCGGCGCGCGTCAACTCCGCGACGAGGTGCCGGCCTGGGATGGGGCCTCGTCGCGGCAGCGAAGGAGAAGCGCCTGCCACATGTCGAACGTCACCCTACGTGATCATCGTGAACCTGCCCAACCCTACGCCCGGATCGTGGGAAGCAGGAGGTCAGGCGGGTGGCTTCACGCGGACGGTACCGGCTGGGACGGCACCACCGGCTGCTCGACCACCGGCGGGGGCGGCGGGGCGTCCTGGCCCATCGGCTCGCCGCCGGTCACCGGGCCGGGCAGGTCGATCGTGGGCGGGGCCGCGGCCGGCGCACCCGCGATGGTGAGCGTGCCGAACTTGACCCGGGCCGCGGTGAGCAGGCCGTCGTCGGCGTAGCAGTAGATGCCGACGTCGACCGGCGCGGACAGCGAGGCGGAGATCGTGTCGACGGAGAAGCACCGCCCGGTGGAGCCCTGGAGCGGCTGGGCGGCGGTCACCGACAGGGCTGACTGGCGATCGGTGAAGACCGGCAGCCACTGCCGGAAGACCCGCTGCACCTTCGGGTCGAATTCACGGGGGACCTTCTTGCCGGCGTCGGCCACCCGTACGCAGGACGGGCTGACCGGGTTGGTCGCCGAGGGGATGGCGCACTGGAACAACCCGGAAGGGAGCTGGGCGATCGACACGTCAGCCGTACCGCCGAGGGCGCCGGACGGGATGTCCACCCGCCACGATCCGTCGACCGCGACCGTCGCCAGGACCGAGCGCGGGGCGAAGCCCGGCGTCTGCAGGGTGTACATCGCGGAGAAGCGGTGGTCCTCGGCCAGCGCGGCCCGCGCGGCCAGCGCGACCCGGGCGTCCTGGTCCGGAGCCGGCGCGGACACCGACGGGGACGCGGTGGGCTCCTGCGCGGGCGCCGAGTCACCGCAGGCGGAGACGCCGAGGGTGAGCAGGGCGGCGGCCAGCGTGGGCAACACACGCGTGGCGGGGCGGGAGCGCATCGAGACATTCTCGCCTCTCATCGCCCGGACCGGTCGTTGCGGGCACCGGAACCCTTTCCCGGCGTGTCGTATGTCGCAGCGGCCGGAATCTGGGATCGCGTGTCAGCGATCGGGACGCCCGCCGCTAGTCTGGGTGGCGATTGACCGACTGGCGCCGCCGGGCCGCTGATCTCCTGGCCAGGCGGCGTCGGCACGTGTGGGGTGGAAAGGAGCCGGCTGCCGTGGCCCTCGTGGTGCAGAAGTACGGCGGTTCGTCCGTCGCTGATGCCGAGCGCATCAAGCGCGTGGCGGAGCGCATCGTGGCCGCTCGCAAGGCCGGCGACGACGTGGTGGTCGTGGTGTCCGCGATGGGCGACACCACCGACAACCTGCTGGACCTGGCCAACCAGGTCAGCCCGCTGCCACCCGGCCGTGAGCTGGACATGCTGCTCACCGCGGGCGAGCGCATCTCGATGGCGCTGCTGGCCATGGCCATCCACAACCTGGGGTACGAGGCCCGGTCCTACACCGGCTCGCAGGCCGGCGTGCTGACCACCTCGGTGCACGGCAAGGCCCGGATCATCGACGTGACCCCGGGCCGGCTGCGCACCGCGCTGGACGAGGGCGCGATCGCGATCGTGGCCGGCTTCCAGGGCGTCTCGCAGGACACCAAGGACATCACCACCCTGGGCCGCGGCGGCTCCGACACGACCGCTGTCGCGCTGGCCGCCGCGCTGCACGCCGACGTGTGCGAGATCTACACCGACGTCGACGGGGTCTTCACCGCCGACCCGCGGATCGTCCCGAACGCCCGGCACATCAAGCAGATCACCTACGAGGAGATGCTCGAGCTCGCCGCGGGTGGGGCGAAGGTGCTGATGTTGAGATGTGTCGAGTACGCACGGCGGTTCAAGGTGCCGATCCACGTACGCTCTTCGTACTCGAACAAGCAGGGCACGCTGGTCACCGGATCGATGGAGGACGCGGGAGTGGAACAAGCGCTGATCACCGGGGTCGCCCACGACCGCAGCGAGGCGAAGATCACGATCGTCGGTGTGCCCGACGAGCCCGGCGCGGCCGGCCGCATCTTCGAGACGGTCGCCCAGGCCGAGATCAACATCGACATGATCGTGCAGAACGTGTCGACCGAGGGCACCGGCCGCACCGACATCTCCTTCACGCTGCCCAAGGCCGACGGCCCCACCGCGATGGCCGCCCTGGACAAGATCAAGGAGCAGACCCGCTTCAAGTCGCTGCTCTTCGACGACCACGTGGGCAAGGTGTCGCTGATCGGCGCCGGCATGCGTTCGCACCCGGGCGTCGCCGCGTCGTTCTTCGCCTGCATCGGTGAGGCCGGGGTCAACATCGAGATGATCTCGACCTCGGAGATCCGGGTCTCGGTCGTCTGCCGCGACAGCGACCTCGACACCGCGGTACGCGCAGTGCACGACACGTTCGAGCTCGGTGGCAACGAGACCGCTGTGGTCTACGCCGGGACCGGCCGGTAGCCGGCGGATGCCGCAGCAGCAGCCCACGCTGGCTGTCGTCGGAGCCACCGGCTCCGTCGGCACGGTCATGCGTGAGCTGCTGACCTCCCGCCGCAACGTCTGGGGCGAGATCCGGCTGATCGCGTCCGCCCGCTCGGCCGGCCAGGAGCTGTCCTGCCGCGGCGAGCAGCTGGTCGTCCAGGAGCTGACCCCCGAGGTCTTCGACGGCGTCGACGTGGCGATGTTCGACGTGCCTGACGCCGTCTCGATCCAGTGGGCCCCGATCGCGGTGGAGCGCGGTGCCACGGTCGTCGACAACTCGTCGGCGTTCCGGATGGAGGCCGACGTCCCGCTGGTCGTGCCCGAGGTCAACCAGGAGGAGCTGCGGCGCCGCCCGCGCGGCATCGTCGCCAACGCCAACTGCACCACGATGGCCATGATCATGGCGATCGCCCCGCTGCACCGCGAGTACGGCCTGCGTGAGCTGGTCCTGGCGAGCTACCAGGCGGTCTCCGGAGCCGGTCAGGTCGGCGTGGACACCCTGCACGACCAGCTGATGAAGGTGGCCGGCGACCGGACGCTGGGCTCCCGGCCGGGCAACGTCCGCCAGGCGGTCGGCGACGACCTGGGCCCGTTCACCGCGCCGATGGCCCTCAACGTGGTCCCGTGGTCGGGCGACCTGGCCACGGACGGCTGGTCGTCGGAGGAGCTCAAGCTCCGCAACGAAAGCCGCAAGATCCTCAACCTGCCGGCCCTGAAGGTCTCCGCGACCTGCGTCCGGGTCCCGGTGGTGACCGGCCACTCGATCGCGGTGCACGCGGTCTTCGGCTCGGAACTGGACGCCGAGGGCGCGCGCCAGGTGCTGCGCAACGCCCCGGGCGTGATCCTGGTCGACGACCCGGAAGCCGGCGAATACCCGATGCCGATCGACGCGGTCGGCACTGACCCGTCCTGGGTGGGCCGCATCCGCCGCGCGATGGACGACCCCCGGGCGCTGGACCTGTTCATCACGGGCGACAACATGCGCAAGGGCGCGGCGCTGAACACGGTGCAGATCGCGGAGCTGCTGGCGGCGGAGATCGCCAAGCGCTGAGCCCCGGGGTGGGAGCCCTGGCCGGGATCCCACCCTGCAACTACCGGTTCAGGACAGGCTGACTTCGACACCGCCCGAGAACGGGCTGTCATGCAGTTCCATCCTGGTGAGCTTGACGGACTTGGGCACGTCGTAGATGAGGCGCCCCTTGGCGCTGTTGCCGGGGTTGATCTCGTTCAGGAACGTGGCGTTGTCCTGGTTGGCGTACATCTCGGCCGCGCCGTCGTTGGAGAACTCGGTGCCCTGGGCGTCCATTGCCTTCTGCGACGAACCATGGAACAGCTGAGCTTCCTTGCCGATGTTCTTCACGGTCACGCTGACCATGCAGAACTTGCCCTGCGCCTTCTTGTTCAGGTATTCGTTGCCGACCTTCGTCTTGGCGCAGTCGACCTTGGTGACGACGAACTCGAACTTCCCGTCCCGTACCGGATCGCCGATGCCGGGCGTGGCCTTCGCGGCCTGCGTCTTCTTGGCCGGCGCCGCTGTCTTCTTGGCCGGCGCCGCCTTCGCCGCGGTGGTGGTCTCCTGCGCGGCGGGTGCGGCAGCTTCCTCAGCGACTGCCTTCGTCTCGTCCCCTCCACTGGCGACGGCGGCGATGACTCCGCCGGCACAGCAAAGACCGAACAAGCCGGCGACGATGCCGAGAATGAGCTTCGCGTTGCCCTTCTTCGGCGCCGGCGGCTGCCCGGCCAGGGGATACCCCGGCGGCGGGCCGTAGCCGGGTGCCACTGGCGGTTGATACGGCTGGTTGGGGTCGTACGACATGGGGTGGCTCCAGGCGGACCGGGGTGAGGACTGGTGCGCGGCCGGGCCCCAGTCCAAGAAACCCGGCCGCGCGATCACCCTGGGTGCCCGAGACGCCAACGCAGCGCAGGCGCGACGGGGACTCCGCCTGGTGACGACCCGATCGAGCCGAACGGCATCGACCGACCGACAAAGGTTGCCGGGTCGAGCCGGTCAGCGGAACTGGATCGGGCCGTCACGAGGTGTGCTGGTGTCCCGTCGGCGGGTCAGCGGACGCTGACGGCCGATGCCGAGCGGGCCACCTCGTCCGCCGCCTCAATGACCAGGCCGCGGGTCTGGCCGGCCAGCGTCACCTGCTCGCCCATGACCGACGAGGCCAGCCGCTGGGCGTCGGCCACCGAGCTGAGCCGGCTGGTCATGCCCGACACCGCCGCGCCGACCGCGGCCGCGCCGGTGGTCACCTCGTTGACAGTGGACTCGATCCGGGCAGTTGCTTCCGCGGTTTGGCCCGCCAGCTGCTTGACCTCGCTGGCCACGACCGCGAAGCCCTTGCCGACCTCGCCGGCGCGGGCGGCTTCGATCGTCGCGTTCAGGGCGAGCAGGTTGGTCTGGTCGGCGACCGCCTGGATCAGGCCGGCGATCGTCGCGATGTCGGCCACGGAGGTGCGCAGCTCCTCGAGTGACTTCAGGGCCACGTCGGCGTCCGACAGGGTGGTGCCGACCTGGTCGCTGGCGTGCTCGACGGTGCGGGCCACATCCGACAGGGCGGATTCGAAGCCGCTCAGGGCCTCGTCGGCGTCGGTGCGCAGGCGGGCGCCGGTCTCGCTGGTGTGCTGCAGGACGTCCTCCAGGCGGACGGCCATCTGCTCGGCCCGGTCCAGCTGGGAGGCGGCCTCGGCACGGGCCATCTCCTCACGGCGGGCGGCCTCGTCGGCGGCGGCCCGGAGTTGGCTCGCGTTCTCCTCGGCCTGCTCGGCCTGCCGGCGCTCGTTCTCGCGGCGGGCCGCGGCGTCGAAGTGCCAGTACGTGATCTGAGCGGCGGCCATCGCCAGCACGAAGAACGTGTGCAGCAGGGCGCGGCCCAGCACGCCGTTGGTGCTGTGGTCGGTGTGGGCGAAGACCAGCTCCGGCGCGATCAGGCCGATACCGAAGTGGTGGGCGGCGACCAGGGACACGGCCAGGGCGAAGGCGATCCACTCCTGGTAAAGGCCGATGAGGGCGATCACCACGAAGAAGTGGAAGTGCAGGTCGATCATGCCGCCACCGGCGTGCACCAGGGCGTCCGCGGCGAGCAGGAAGCCGACGCTGGTGGCGATGGCCCGGCCGCGCTGGGTCGCCGCGGTGCCGGAGACGACCCCGCAGACCAGCACCGCGCCGAGTACGCAGAGCAGCAGAGTGGCGTGGTGTCCCGGGCTGAGCTCGCCGCTGAAGAAGCCGAGCGTCAGGATCACCGGCACGTGCGTCCACAGCAGCAGCCGTAGCACGCGGTGCCGGGCGGCGAATGCCTGCTCCGACAGGGTTACGTCGGGTACGAGGCGGCTGAGCAGGGTCATCGGTGCACCTTTCACATGGCGGGGTCCTGGATCAGGATGTGCCGCCCGCGGTGCCGTCGCCGGTGTCCGGCAGTAGCTCTCCGGTTGCCGCCCGAATTAATCCTTGAAGTTTCTTTACAAATACCGCTGCATCTAGTTGAGTCGATGTAACTCCCCGCTTTTCTCGCACCAGTGCGCGTCCCCCGACGCACGGAAGGTGAGCCATGTCCAAAAAACGGCTCCTATCGATCGTGGCCACGCTCAGCGTCGCCCTGGCCGGCGCCGCCGCGGCTGTGCTGCCCATGACGGCATCGAACGCGGCCGAGGCCTGCGTCGCCGCCTACAACAGTTCGACCGTCTACACCGGAAGCCAGCGGGCCTCGTACAACGGCCGTAACTGGACCGCCAAGTGGTGGACCCAGGGCGAGGCGCCGAGCACCGGCGGCTCGGGTGTCTGGGCCGACAACGGCGCCTGCGGTGGCGGTACCACGCCCCCGCCCGGCAACACGACCTGCAACTACCCGAACTGGGCCGCGGGCACGTTCTACCCGGCCGGCTCGATCGTGCGGTACACGAACGGCGGTTACTACCGGGCCAAGAACGAGAACCCGGGCTACGACCCGGTCATCAGCACCTGGTACTGGGAGCCGTACAACTGCAGCGGCGGCGGCACGACCACCCCGCCGCCCGTCGGATCCGGGGGCTTCCCGGTCAGCGAGGCGCAGTTCAACCAGATGTTCCCGAACCGGATCGGGTTCTACTCGTACTCCGGCCTGATCGACGCGATCAAGAAGTACCCCGCGTTCACCCGGACCGGCAGTGACACGGTCAAGAAGCAGGAGGCCGCGGCCTTCCTGGCCAACGTCAACCACGAGTCCGGTGGCCTGGTCTACGTCGAGGAGATCAACCAGGCGAACTGGCCGCTGTACTGCGACCGGTCCCAGTCGTACGGCTGCCCGGCCGGCCAGAACGCGTACCACGGGCGCGGCCCGATCCAGCTGAGCTGGAACTTCAACTACAAGGCGGCCGGCGACGCGCTCGGCATCGACCTGCTCAACAACCCGGACCGGGTCAAGAACGAGGCGTCGGTCGCCTACCAGACCGCCGTCTGGTACTGGATGACCCAGCGCGGGCCGGGCTCGATGACGCCGCACGACGCCATGGTCAACAGCCGCGGTTTCGGTGAGACGATCCGCAGCATCAACGGCTCGCTGGAGTGCAACGGCGGCAACCCCGCCCAGGTGCAGAGCCGGATCGACGCCTACAACCGGTTCACGAGCATTCTCGGCGTGAGCCCGGGCGGCAACCTGTCCTGCTGATCTTTGTTCGCCGGGTGCACGGGGGTACGGTCGCTGCGGCCGTACCCCCGCTGCCTTTTGTCCTGCTCAGAGCGCGAGTTGCGGCCGGGCCGGGACCCCGACGACGGCCGGGCTGACCGACCGGGCGGGCAGTTGCTGGGGCACGGTGCTGGGCACGAGCATCGATTCGAGCGCGGGCGCGATCGACCGGCGCTCGTTGATCTGGATCAGCCGCGCGGCCCGGGCCAGCGAGCCGGTCTCGCCGTCCCGGAAGCCCTCGCGATAGCCCTTCTCATAGCGTTCGCCGCGACCGAGGGCACGACCGATGGCGAAACAGGACGAACCGGCGAGGGCTAAGAGGAAGAGCAGCGCGAAGGGTGTCACGACAAGCCTTTCAGCGAAATTGACGGCCTATAGCCCGCAAAATAGCCGAAACAGGACACCATTAATGCGTGCCCGCAGATCAACTACGCGTACGGGTGACTTTTGTTTGGACGATGGCGCCAGGCCCCCGGCGGCACCGGCGGCAGACCGCCTGACAGGCTGTTCCGGTGACTGACTCTGACCTTGCGCGGCAGGTCCGCGACGTGAGCCGGCTGACCGGCGAGTTCGTGCTCCGCTCCGGCCGCACCGCCACGGAATACTTCGACAAGTACCAGTTCGAGGCCGACCCGGTGCTGCTGGACCAGCTCGCCGAGCAGATGGCGGTGCTGATCCCCGAGGGCACCGAGGTGCTGGCCGGGCTCGAGATGGGCGGCATCGCGGTGGTGACGGCCCTGGGCCGGCACGCCAAGCTGCCCTGCGCGTTTGTCCGCAAAGAGGCCAAGAAGTACGGCACCGCCCGCCTGGCCGAGGGCGCCGAGGTGGCGGGCCGCCGGGTGCTGGTGGTCGAGGACGTCGTCACCTCCGGCGGCCAGGTGGTGATCTCGACGGGCGAGCTGCGCAAGCTCGGCGCCCACGTCGACCACGCGCTGTGCGTGATCGACCGCCAGGAAGGCGGCGCCGAGTCGCTGGCCCAGGAGGGCATCAAGCTCCGGGCGCTGCTCACCCGGGCTGATCTGTCATAGCCAGGACCCACTCCAGGTAGGCGGGATTACCCCCGGTCACCGGCAGGGCGAGCACGCACGGTACGTCGTAAGCATGCTCGGCGTCGGCCCGGGCGACGATCCGCTCCACCAGTGAGGCCCGCGTGTGCAAGGCGACGCGGGCCTCCGGATCGTCGTGCACCGCACCCTCCCAGCGGTAGACGGAGCGGATCGCGGTGGTCTGGTGCCCACAGGCGGCGAGCCGGTCCTCGACGAGGCGCCGGGTGAAACCGGCCAGCCACTCGCCGTCGGCCGCGGTGACCACAACCTCACAGATCTGTTCGTCGGTCATGGCCAGGATTCTGCCGCGGTGCGATGCTCGACTGGTGGTGATCGATCTCGGCGACGCTTCCGCCGTACCGGAGACACCACCGTCTCCCGGCACCACCCGCAGGCGGCCGATGGCCCTGGGTCTGGTTGTGCTGGCCACGCTGGCGCCGGCGGGGTCCGTGCCGGCCGAGCCGCCGCGCGTGCGCCCGATCCTGGTCACGGACGACCTGGCCGGAGCCTTCACGCTCGCGCCGGCGGCCCTGTTCACGTCGAGCTTCGTCGGCCGGCAGGCCCTGGTACGCCGGTACTCGCTGGCCGACAGCTCGGTCCAGTGGACCACCGCCCTGCCCCAATCCGTGGGCGACCTCGAACTGGCCGGCGCCGACGTCCTGACAGTGATCTCCCCCGAGAACGCCCAGACCTCATTCCTGGACAGCGACACGGGCACTGTCCTGTGGCGCCGGACCGCGGGCGCCACCACGGTGCTCACAGTGACCGACGACAGCGTCCTGATGACCTCGGCCGGCGCCGCCATCGAGTACATCGTCCTGGAACGGGCCGCCCTGCGGACCGGGAAGCCGCTGTGGTCCCGGCGCCTGGACGCCGCCGGTTACCTCGACGTCGGCGACGCCGGCCGGATCGTCACAGTGGACCGGCAGGGCCGCGCCACCGTGCTGAGCCTGACCGACGGCACGGTGCGCGCCACGGCGGACCTCGGTGTCGAGCTGAACCTGGGCCGGTTCGCCGGGGACGGCGACACCACGCGCTTCGTGACGTCCGGCGACCGCCTGTATCTGACCCGCCGGGAGGGCGGCGCCGGGTCCGTCACCGCGTACCGGCTCACCGACCTGCGGCAACTGTGGCGCACGGCGATCCCGTTCGGCTGGCCGACGGGTTGTGGCGCGTACCTGTGCGTGTCGACGGCCGCCGGCATGACGGTGCTGGACGCCGGGACCGGCGAAGCCCGCTGGTCCAGCACGGACTGGCGGCTGGGCGCGGACTCCGCGGCACTGCGGATACCGGGTCCGGCGCGGCTGATGGTCACCGACGCCCGGCACACCGGACGCCAGGCCCTGCTCGATCCGGCGACCGGACGGATGCGGTCGATGCTGGGCCACAGCGAGCAGGTGGGTGCCCTGCTGCTGCGCGTGGACACGGCGGAGCCCGGGCGCACCTGGATCCAGCAGCTCGGCCCCGGCGACGAGGTACGCACGATCGGGCGCCTCGACGGCATGTCCCTGGAACGGTGTCTGGCCGTCGCCGCCTATCTGGCCTGCGCGAACCGCAACGGGCGGGCGAACGTCTGGCAGCTCACGAGTGATAACTGAGGTTCAGCACGAAAGCGGCCACCGAGGTGGTGAGGAAGACAGCAGGACCCACGAGCTGGCGGGAGCCGACCCGCAGATGCGCGACGAACGCACCGACGAAGTAGAGGATCAGACCGGCGGCGGCGAGGGCGCCGAGCAGCGGTACGGCGAACCCGGCGAGCAGCCCGAGCGAACCGGCCGCCAGGCACGAACCCAGCCAGGGCAGCCACGACCGCGGCACCCGCTTCATGTCGGCCTGAGCCTTGGGAAAGTCGTGGCCGATCAGATAGAAGACGGCGGCGGTGCCGGTGAAGACCGCGCCGATGATGGTGACCGTGACGTAAGCAGCGAACATGAACGTCCCTCCTGGGCCTGTTGGGAGAAGGACGAGCCGGCCCGGCGGAACGTGACGTCTTCCAGCTGGCTGTACCTGCGGCGGGCAGCTGGATGGATCGAGGCCCGCACCCGTCTTTCCTAGGGTTTCGGACATGAGTTCACACACCTCGTCCCTCCGCCGCCTGGCGCTGGTCGCCGCCGCGGCAGCAGTCGCGGTCACCTCGTTCGCACCGGCCGGTGCCGCGGCGCCCACCGCCCGCCCGGCCGGATCCGAGGTCAAGTGGGGCTCCTGCCCGACCGGCGCGCCCGCTCCCCAGCAATGCGCGACGCTCCGGGTGCCGCTCGACTACCGCCACCCGCACGGCCGCACCATCGCGATCGAGATTTCCCGGATCCCGGCGGCCGACCCGGCGAAACGCAAAGGCGTCCTGATGACCAACGGCGGCGGTCCCAGCGCCAGCCTCGACGTGCCCACCGCGCTGGGCGGGCTGCTGCCGGCCGAGGTCCGCGCCAGCTACGACCTCGTGGCCTTCGACCCACGAGGCATCGGCTACAGCACCCCGATCAGCTGCGGCCGCGGCGCCGACGAACTGGTCCGCGACCTCCAGTACGGCATCCTGTCCTTCCCGTCCGCCGACGGCTCGATCGGCGCGAACGCGGCCTACGCCAAGCGCATGGCCGAGCAGTGTGCGGCTCACTCCGGCCCGATGCTGCAACACCTGACCACCGCGAACGTCGCCCGCGACATGGACCAGATCCGCCGGGCCCTCGGCGAGCGCACGGTCTCCTACTACGGCATCTCCTGGGGCACGTACGTCGGCTCGACCTACCGGGCGCTGTTCCCGCAGACGATCGACCGGATGGTCATCGACAGCTCGGTGGACCCGAACGAGCGTGGTTACGCCGACTTCCAGGCCTTCAGTGGGGCGATGGAGGACCGGTGGCCGGATCTGGCCGCGTTCGGTGTCACCAACGCTGAGACCGTGCGGCTGGGCAGCACTCCGCGGCAGGTCCGGAAGAACTACCTGGCGTTGACGGGGGTCTGTAAAACG
>NZ_JBEZGQ010000114.1:0-6787 GCF_040650095.1 Actinoplanes sp. NPDC048791
TGCAGGAGCAGGCCGGTGACGACGTGGACCTGCGGTGGCACGCGCTGGTGCGCAAGGCCGAACTGGGCGCGCCGACCGCCGGCGAGGTCGACGACCTGCTCAAGCGGGACCCGGACCCGGACGCGCAGCGGCGCGCCCTGGCCGTACGGGCCGCCGCCCCGGACCCGGCCGAGAAGGCGGCGGTGTGGCAGACGCTGGCCGTCGACCGTTCGGTGCCGGTCGGCTCGTTCGGCCCGGTCGCCGCGGCGTTCTGGGTTCCCGGCCAGGACGAGCTGCTGGCGCCGTACGCGGAGAAGTACCTGGAGCTGCTGCCCGGCCTGGACCGGGGCGGCATGATCCTGGCGATGGCCTACACCGGCCGGCTGTTCCCCCGCTTCGGTGTCGACGAGACGTTCCTCGACCGGGCGGAGGAGGCGGCCACGCGGGTCGCGCCGGTGGTCGGCAAGACGCTGCGGGAGCGCTCCGACCTGGTCCGCCGGATGCTGCGTTCCCGGGCCAACGGGAGCCGCTGACCGGCGGCGAGGAGCAGCAGATCGCCCCGGGCCGGCACGGTGCCCGGGGCGATCCGCGTTTGCATCCGGTTTCGTCGATGTTACCGTTCACACGACAGCGAGGTCGGTCGATGGGAGCGGTCAGATGCAGCTCGGGAGATCCCGTGCCGGGGTACTGGCGACAGTGGTCCTGGTGCTCACCGGCCTGGCGGTGCCGGGAGCCGCCCTGGCGGAAGCCGAAGCACTGCCGGCGGCGGTCGTGCACTACACCTTCGACGGTGCTGACCTGGCCGGCACCCGGATCGCCGACACCTCCGGCAACGGCCTGGACGGCACGCTGGTCAACCCGGCGACCGCCGCGCTGTCCACCGACGGCCGGGGCGGGGACGCGCTGACCCTGCCCGGCGGGGCACCCACCTCCGACGGCGCCCACGTGCGGCTGCCCCGGCGGATCCTCGAGGGCCGGACCGACCTGACGGTCTCCGTCCGGGTGCGGTGGGACGGCACGACCGCACCCTGGCAGTGGATCTACGCGCTCGGCACCGACACGACCCGGTTCCTGTTCACCACCCCATACAACGGCGGTGGGCTGCTGCGGACGACAGCGCTGGTGCCCGGGGTCGCCGAGGCGTCGATCACCGGTACGAAGCCAGTGCCGGCCCAGGTGTGGAAGACCCTGACCGTCACCCTGGACACCGGGGCGGACCGGCTCACCACGTACCTGGACGGGGTGGCGGTGGATTCCGCGCCGAGCGGGATCGCCGCCGCGTCGGACCTGCTGACGCCGTCGACGACCTTCGCCGGTTACCTCGGCCGCTCGTTCTTCCCGGACCCGCTCTACGACGGCGCGATCGACGACTTCCGCGTGTACGGCTCGGCCCTGACCGCGGCCCAGGTGGCCGAGGTCCACGGCGCTGACCTGCCGGCCGCCACCGGGCTGTCGCAGACCACCTTCGACGTGCGGACCACGGTCGGCGCCGCCCCGGCACTGCCGGCGGCCGTGCTCGGTGACTTCTCCGACGGCTACCCGCGGCAGATCCCCACGGTGTGGTCCGCCGTCGACCCGGCCTCCTACGCCACCACCGGCACGTTCACGGTGCGGGGCACCGCCGCCGGCCGGGCCGTCACCGCGACCGTCACCGTCATCCGCGAGGGGCAGCTGGTGGTCGACCTGGCCAAGAACACCGGTGCCTTCCACGGCGGCGCGTCCGGTTCGCTCTACGGGCTCTACGGACAGGGCGTGCCGACCAACAACCTGATCGAGGGCATGCGGCTGCGTACCGTCTCGACCAAGGCGCAGGACGGCCCGCAGCACCCCGGCGCGGACGCGCTCGAAGTGGTCGAGCCGCTGGCTGACAGCACCGGCGGGGACGTCTACATCTACATGACCGACATCCACCGCGGGTTCCCGTACCAGTGGCCGGGGGACACGCCCGCCGAGAAGCTGGCGCTCTACAAAGAGAAGATCGTCACCCAGGTCGACCAGGTCCTGACGCTGGCGCCGGAGTACCGGGACAACATCGTCTTCGTGCCGTTCAACGAGCCCGAGGGCAACATGTTCGGCACCGGCGAGTGGTCCTACGACCGGACCAGCTGGCTCACCGACCCGACGGCCTACTTCCGGGCCTGGGACGACGTGTACGCCCTCATCAAGGGCAAGCTGCCGGCGGCACGCATCGCCGGGCCCAACACCAGCGTGCTGTACCCCCAGGTCAAGGACTTCCTGCGGCACACGGTCACGGCCGGCACGGTGCCCGACGTGATGACCTGGCACGAGCTGAGCCACCCCGAGGCGGTCCGCACCAGCGTCGCCACCTACCGCGCCTGGGAAAAGGAGGTGCTCGGGCGCGAACTACCGATCAACGTCAACGAGTACGCGTTCAACTACCACACCTCGGTGCCCGGCCAGATGATCCAGTGGGTGTCGGCCATCGAGGAGTCCAAGGTGGACGCCGACATCGCGTACTGGAACATCGACGGCAACATCTCCGACTCGGCCGTGCAGGCCAACCGGGGCAACGGGCAGTGGTGGCTCTACAACGCGTACGGGGCGATGACCGGGCACACCGTGGGAGTGGCCCCGCCGTACCCGGGCCGGAACTACACGCTGCAGGGCGTCGCGACGCTGGACGAGCGCAAGAAGCAGGCCCGGCTGCTCTTCGGCGGGGCGGCCGGCAAGTCCTGGGTGCAGTTCGACCACGTGCCCGCCCGGGTCTTCGGCCGTACGGTGCACGCCGAGCTCCGCCGCATCGCGTGGACCGGGCAGCTCGGCGACTCGGCCCAGCCACCGGTGATCGCCGCGCGGAACCTGACCGTCCGCAACGGCACGGTCGTGCTGCCCCTCGGCGCCGACGGCCTGCCCGCACTCGACGAGTCGTCGGCCTACGAGGTCGTGCTCACCCCCGGCACCTCACCGGCAGCCCCGGTCACGACCCGCTGGGAGCAGGACTACGAGGCCGAGGACGCCACGTACACCGGCTCGGGTTACAGCAAGAACGGTCCCGAGGGCTCGCCGGCCGACGTGTCGAAGTTCTACACCTCCGGCGGGTACGACGTGGGCGGCCTGCGCACCGGCTCGGACGGCGTGCTCGACTTCACCGTCGACGTCCCCGAGCCGGGCCGCTACGACCTGCGGGTGTTCGCCAACTCGCTGAACACGTACCCGCTGGTCGCCGACCAGGGCCCGACCAACGTCTTCCTGCGCGTCGACGGCCGGGACGAGCAGGAGCTGTTCCTGCCGCTGGGTTACAAGTGGGCGGTCTGGGACCACACCGACACCGAGGTCGACCTCACCGCCGGCCGGCACGTCATCTCGCTGGCCGCCCGCAGCCTCGACGGCACCCGGGCGACCAAGGGCGACGCGATCCTCGACCGCATCCAGCTGGCGCTGCCCGGCCCGGCCGCGCGGACCGCGGTCTACGAGGCGGAACGGGCCGACCTGACCCGGGGCGAGCCGGCCTACGGACGCACCCGCGACGTGGTGCGGCTGGACCGCGGCGGATCGGCGACGTTCTGGGTCTACTCGGCGGCCGACGCCCCCTCGACGATCCGCGTCCACAGCGCCGGCCGCGCCGAGCTGGCGGTCAACGGCCACAAGGTGCTGCGCACGACCGGCGGTCGGGACGCCGTGACCGTCGCCCTCTCCGGCGGCATCAACAAGGTGACGGTCACCGGCCGGACCACCCTGGACCGCATCGAGGTGACCCCGGCGAAACTGCCCACAGCCACGTACGAGGCCGAGGCAGCGACGAAGGCCGGCACGGCGGTCGTCACCCCACTCCCACTGGCCTCCGGCGGCGCGGCGGTGGACCGGATCGGCGGCACGCCGGGCAACGGCAACTCCCTGACCTTCACCGTCCGCGCCGACCGGACGGAACTCCACGCGCTGCGCATCCGCTACGCCAACCCGGAACAGGCCGAAGCCACCCACTACAACCCGGACCCCCTGGTACGCCACGCCGACATCTCGATCAACGGCGGCGCGGCGGAGCGGGTGAACTTCCCGCACAGCTTCCACCGCGACAACTTCTGGGAACTGACCGTGCCGGTGTCCCTGCGCCGGGGCACCAACACGATCACCTTCTCCAGCGAGGAACTGCCCAACTTCGACGGCCGGACGTACGCGTCCCAGACCTTCCCGGGCGTCCTGCTGCGGTCCGCGTACGCCCCGGTCATCGACAGGATCGCGATCACGCCCCTGGCCCGGCCGTGAGGGACGCGCGAGCCTGCATCGTCCGATGGGCTGACTCGTCGGGAGGCAGGGCGAAGACGTCCTCAGCGCCAGTCACGCAGTTGCTGAGGGGCCCGGGGGACAGTGGCCAAGGATCGTTTGCCACCACCTCAGCCCGCCAGCCGCCTAGATCCAGCCCATCACCACGGTATGCGGTCAGCCGGTCATCGGCCGCGTCACCGATCAGGCCCGCGTGATCGAGTACGACGTACAAGGCGTCGGCGGCACACGACACCATCGCCTCAGCATCGTTCGTAGTGGTGCCCGGGTTCAGCTCCCGGTACATCCGGCGGGCGGCTGTCAGGAGACGGCCCGCATCGGTGACGGTGAAGTCCCGTCGCAGGCGGACCGACAGGTTCATGCCGTCGACCAGCTGATCTCCCGTACCGGCATCATCGATCCCCGTCATCCCGGCAGGATAGCGAGGGCATCAAGCCGGTCACCAGGTCGTGCAAGGTGCGGGTGAGGCGGGGTCCGTCGCCACGCTCCAGTGCATCGAGGATGGGTTCGCTGTGCAGGGTGGCGAGGAGGACGTGGGCGAGCATGTCGGCGTCGAGGTCCTGCCGTTGCTCCTGGACCAGGTGGCGGATGTGGTCGTGCCAGGACCGGTAGACCGGGTGCGCCTCACGCGGTTCTTGTTCCGGCACGGCAGTGACAGGCGCCGCAGGGCCCAGGGCAGCGAGCAGGCCCTTGTTGCGGGCGACCAACTCGACCACAGCGGCGAGGAAGGCCAGAAGTCGGGCGCGCGGCGGGGCGCCCTGGCCCAGCGGTGGCGGACCGGTGCTGACCGCGATCTCCAGTTCCTGCGCGCGCTCCTGCATGAGCGCGCGCATGAGCCCATGCCGGCTACCGAAGCGGTGGAACACCGTGCCCTTGCCGACGCCGGCCGCAGCGGCCACCTTTTCCATCGAGATCTGCTGCGGGTGATACCGGGTCAGCAGCTCTTCGGTGGCGCGCAGAATGGCCGTGCGGTTGCGGACCGCGTCGGCGCGGAGGCGTTCGGGTTCTGTCATGGCACCTCGACAAGTGGACCGTCGGTCAAGTAACGTCCGGAACCGAAGTTGACTACTGGTCCAGTTTAGGTGAGGGCGGCCATGCAACGCGTCCGGTACTACGAGTACGGCGGGCCGGAGGTACTGACCGTCGAAGACGCCGACGAGCCGGCCCCGCAGGCGGGGCAGGTACTGCTGCGCGCCCAGGCGATCGGTGTCAACTTCGTCGACACCCGGTTCCGCCGCGGACCCGGCAGCGGCAGCATTTTCCAGCGCCCGCTGCCTGGCCGGCCGACCGGTGACGTCGTCGGCACGGTCGTCCGGGTAGGCCCCGGCGTCGACCGGGGGCTCATGGGCCGGCGGGTCGCGGCGCTGGCCGAGGACGCGTACGCGGACTACGTCGTCGCTGAGGCGTCCTGGCTTGCCGCCGTGCCTGACCATCTCGAATCCGGTGACGCCAGCACGCTGGCCATGAGCGCTCCCGTCGCCCTGCGGATCCTTCGCGCCGCCCGGCTGAAGTCCGGCGACACCGTCCTGATCCACGCCGCAGCCGGCGGCATCGGACACCTCGCCGTCCAGCTCGCCAAGGTCCTCGGCGCCGGCGCCGGCACTGTCATCGGCACCGCCCGAGCGTCACGCAAACTCGACTTCGTACGGAGCGTCGGCGCCGATGTCGCCGTCGACTACGGGCTGCCGGACTGGCCCGACCGCGTCCGCGCCGCCGCTCCGGGCGGTGTCGACGTCGTCCTCGACGCGGTCGGTGGACCGGTCCTGCAATCCAGTCTCGACCTGCTCGCGCCCTTCGGCCGTACCGTGGTCTACGGCGCCGCTACCGGAGAACTGGAGCAGATCCCGGTCGGCAAGCTTTTCGCCCTGCGCTCCGTCACCGGCTTCAATCTCACCGCCTGGCGCCGTGCGAACCCGGACCAGGCCCGCCACGAGATGGGGGAACTAGCCGACCTGTTCGCCGCCGGCCGGCTGCACACCACCGTGCACGCAAGGCTCCCGTTGGCCGAGGCCGCAACCGCCCACGCGCTCATCGAGGCCCGCTCTCACACCGGCCGCATCCTGTTGGTCCCGACGGCGCCCCCAGCCACATAGAAATCCGACGTCGGCCACTCATCTCGGGACTGCGCCTTCGCGGACTCGCCGTAGCAGGATCCGGTCGAGATCGGCTGCTGCCAGTCAAGGATCAGCAGCGTCTGTTCAGGCGGCGTGCACGCCCATAAGCCGCTGTTGACCACGTCGACCATGGCATCCAGCTTCACGTACCCCGGATCGTTGTCCAGGGCGGCGAGGCTCCACGTGATGGAATCGGCCGGCTCCTTGATCGCCGGCCAGGTACGCCGCTGCATGCCGGGCCGGAACTCGAACCTTCGCTCGAATCGATCCCACACTTGTTCGTACTCGGGACTCTCGAGCTTCTCCACGGCCGCTGCCACCCGATGATCTTCCCACCGAACGGCGATCACCCCGAACCTGAGGGGGCCGGGCGGGGGCATACCCCACCCCCCCCCCCCGCCAGCCAAGAACGCCGAACGCCGCACAAAAACCGGCCGGCCAAGGCCGTAGTG
>NZ_JBEZGQ010000114.1:6797-13907 GCF_040650095.1 Actinoplanes sp. NPDC048791
GATCATCTCCCCCCCCACCGGCGAGCACCCCGAACCTGTGGGGGCCGGCCGGGTCACGACCCGACCGCCCCCCGCGGCAAGCGAGAAGCGCCTACCGCCTCAAACGACCGTGCAGGCAGAGCCGTTGAGGGTGAACGACGTCGGCCGCGGATTGGTGGATCCCCGGTTCGCGTTGAACCCGAAGGTCACCGTAGCCCCCGCGGCCAGTGACGGGCTCCAGCTCTCGCCCGTAGCCGTCACCACCGTGCCCACCTGCGCCACCCGGGCCGACCAGCCCTGAGTCACGACCTGGCCCGCCGTGTACGACCATTGCAGGCTCCAAGCGCTGACCGCCGTCGTGCCCGTGTTGGTCACCGAGACCGACCCGGTGAAGCCGGCGCTCCAGTCGCTCGTGGAGTACGCCACCTTGCAGCTGCCGCCCGGCGGTGTGTCCCCGGCCGAGGTGGTCACCGCCAGCGCCGTCGAGCGGGCCGAGCGGTTGCCCGCCGCGTCCCGGGCCGCCACCGTGAACTCGTAGCGGGTCGCCGCGTTCAGGCCCGTCACCGCATAGGAGGTCGTGGTGGGCGAGCCGATCAGGGTGCCGTCGCGGTAGACGTCGTAGCCGGCCAGGCCGCTGCCGCCGGTGTCGGTCGAGGCCGGCCAGGTCAGCGTCAGGCCGTTCGCGGTCACCGCGGTCGCGGCCGGGGTGCTGGGCACGCTGGGTGCGGCCGTGTCGGCCGGGGTGCTGCTGTAGGTCAGGCCGTAGCCGTACGCGAACAGCGGCGTCTTGCCGTCCCCGTCGTTGATCGGCTGCTGGCTCGCCGACTGCATCCAGGTCATCGGGAGCTTGCCGGTCGGCGCGTAGTCGCCGAACAGGACGTCGGCCACGCCGGCGCCTTCACTGCCGGGCAGCCAGGCCGCCACCAGGGCGTTCCAGTTCGGCAGCTCGGTGGCGATGTCGAGCGGGCGGCCCGAGACCAGCACCACGATCACCGGTACGCCCGTGGCCCGCAGCCGCGACAGCGTGGCCAGGTCGGTCGCGTCCAGGCTCATCGTGCCGACCCGGTCGCCCTCGCCCTCGGCGTACGGGGTCTCGCCCACGACGGCGATCGCGGCCCGGTACGTGTTGTCGATGCCGGTGCCGTCGCGCTGGTAGGTCACCGTGGCGTTGCTGCCCACCGCGCTGCGGATGCCCTGCAGGATCGACGTGCCGGGGTAGGTCGATCCGCTCGCGCCCTGCCAGGTGGTGGTCCAGCCGCCGGCCTGGTTGCCCAGGTCGTCGGCGCTCCTGCCGGCCACGAAGATCTTGCCGCCGGACTTGGCCAGCGGCAGCACGCCGCCCGCGTTCTTCAGCAGCACCTGCGACTTGCGCACCGCCTCGCGGGCCAGGGCGCGGTGTGCGGCGCTGCCGATCGTGGACGCGTACGTGCGGTCGGCGTACGGCTTCTCGAACAGTCCCAGCTCGAACTTCTTGGTCAGGATGCGCCGGTTCGCGTCGTCGATGCGGGCCATCGGGATCTGCCCGGCCTGCACCGCCGCACGCAGGTAGCCGAGGAACTGCTGCCAGTCGTTCGGCACCATGATCATGTCGAGGCCGGCGTTGATCGAGGCGGCCACCTCGGCCTGGGTGAAGCCGACCTGCCCGTCGATCTGGTCGATCGCCGCCCAGTCCGACACGGTGAAGCCGGTGAAGCCCAGCTCGCCCTTGAGCAGGTCGGTGATCAGGTACTTGGAGCCGTGCAGCTTGGTCCCGTTCCAGCTGCTGAACGAGATCATCACCGAGCCGACGCCCCGGTTCACCGCGGCGGCGAACGGCGGCAGGTGCACGGCCCGCAGCTCGGCCTCGGTGAGCTGGGTGTTGCCCTGGTCGGTGCCGCCGGTGGTGCCGCCGTCCCCGATGTAGTGCTTGGCCGTGGCCAGCACGGACGCCGGGCCGTTCAGCGCGGTGCCCTGCAACCCGTCGATGACGGTGGTCATCGCCGTGGCGATCTCCGGCTTCTCGCCGAACGACTCGTACGTGCGGCCCCACCGGTCGTTGCGGGCCACGCACACGCACGGGGCGAACGTCCAGTCCTGCCCGGCGCCGGTGACCTCCTCGGCGGTGGCCCGGCCGATCCGCGCGGCCAGGTCCGGGTCGCGGGTGGCGCCGAGGCCGATGTTGTGCGGGAAGATCGTCGATCCGAGCACGTTGTTGTTGCCGTGCACGGCGTCGATGCCGTAGATCATCGGAATCTGCAGCGGCGTGGCCAGCGCGCCGCGTTGCAGGTTGTCGTACATGTCGGCCCAGGCCGCCGGGGTGTTCTGGGCGGGGCCGGAGCCACCGCCGGAGAGCACCGAGCCGACCCGGTACTGGGTGAGCTGGGCCGGGCTGATGACGGCCCGCTCGGCCTGGGTCATCTGGCCGATCTTGTCGTCCAGGGTCATCCGGGCGAGCAGGTCGGTCACCCGGGTCGCGACCGGCAGGGCCGGGTCCTGATAGGGCAGGACCGCGGCGGACGCGGGCGGTGGCCCGAACGCCGCCAGGGCGGTCACGGTGGTCGCGGCACACAAGGCCGCGCGGAGGGCAGTTCGCATGGGGTCCTGTCTCTGCTGGTGGGGAACGAAGCTCAGGCGACGGTGCAGGCGGAGCCGTTGACGGCGAAGGCGGTGGGCCTCGGGTTGGCGCCGGTGTGGGTGCCGTTCATGCCGAAGCTCACCGAGGCGCCCGCGGCCACCGCGCCGTTCCAGCTCGCGTTGGTGACGGTCACCTGCGTACCGGTCTGGGTGGCGGTGGCCGACCAGGCCTGGGTGATCTTCTGTCCGGCGGTGTAGGCGTAGGTCAGCGACCAGCCGTTGAGCGGCGCGGTGCCGGTGTTGGTCACGGTGACGTTCGCCGTGAAGCCGGCACTCCAGTCGGTGGTGCTGTAGGCGACCCGGCACGGCCCGCTCGGCCCGGTGCTGGGCGTGACCGACGGCGTGACCGACGGCGTGACGGACGGGGTGGCCGACGGCGTGACGGACGGAGTCGCGGACGGCGTGACCGAAGGCGACGGTGACGGCCCGGTGCCGGGCTCGTTGCCCCACACCCGCGTCGTGCCCTCGTAGAGCGGGACGCCGGTGTTCGCTCCGGCGGCCGCCTGGTACGACGGGTCGTCGGCCGGATCCCACGTGCCGCCCTCGACCACCCCGATCTTGAGCTGCACCTCCATCCGGTGCGCCGACTGCCCGGCCGGGGCGATGGTGTAGCCGGTGCAGTCCACCTCGACGTACCAGACGTCGCCGGCGTACTGCTTGGCCGCGGTCGGCCCCGGGCACCCCTGGGTGTACGGCGTGCTGACGGTCAGCGCGGCGTCCCCGTCACGGGTGAAGTAGTAGCGGAACTTCGCGGCGGTCAGAGCGCGAGCCGGGAAGGCCGACTTGTTGTAGACGATCACCTTGACGCCGGTCGAGCGGGTCTCGTTCTGCATCACCGTGGTCTCGACCGACAGCTCCGCCAGGTCCGGCTTCTCGGCCTGCGGGAAGTTGGCCGCCGGGGTGCCGCCGTACTCGCCGTAGAGCCGGGCCACCGCCGAGGTGAAGCCGGCGTTGTAGTCGGTGGCGACCTCGTTCATCACGTAGTCGCCGCGGCTGTCGGTGTACGCGTCGTCCGGCGCCGACGGCCCGCCCACCAGAGCGCCGTACAGCACGTGCCGGGTCTGCTCGGGCACCTGCTGGCTGTCCCACCAGGACCCGTGCGCGGTGCGGTGGTGCGGGTTCTTCGGCGCGTTGGCCCCGAAGCCGATGACATAGCTGGACTTGCGCGGGTTGGCGCCCAGCGCATAGTCGATCTGCTTGACGGCGAACTCGTGGTAGCGCGTCTTGCGGGCCGCGTCGGCCAGGTGGTCGCTGTGCACGAGCGCGACGAAGGCCGTGTTGGCCGCGTACCGCAGGGCGCCCCAGGTGTCCACGACGACCATGCCGCCGGGGGAGGTGCGGACCTTCTCGCCGTTGACCCCGACGGTGAACCAGTCCAGCCACCGGTTGGCGTCGTCGAGGTACTTCTGCTTGCCGGTCAGCTGGGCCAGCAGCACGTAGGTGCCGTACTGCTTGTTGTCCCAGGAGATCGTCCACTTGTACATCTTGGTGCTGGTCTGGTTCTCGTTGCCCTGCGCGTCGTACCCGGCCTCGGCCTTGGCCAGGTAGGCGGCGTCGCCGGTGGCGCGATGCAGCCAGATCGCGCCCCACACCAGCTCGTCGGCGTAGCCGCTCCAGGAGCGGTAGAACGACGTCGCGTCGGTGATGCACTCGTGGTAGTTCTTCCGGACGGTGTCGGCGAAGGTGTAGAGCTGCTTGGCGTGGGTGAGCAGCGTGTCGGCGTACCCGGGATCGGTCGCGCGGAAGACCATCGAGCTGGCGGCCATGGCGGCCGCGGTCTCCGCGGCCAGCTCGGTGCCGCCGCAGCTGGCGTCGATCTTGTACGCGGGCCGCGCCATCGGCAGCACCTCGGCCGGTCCCCACCACTTGTGGTCGGCGTCGCCGTTGCCGACCTGCCCGTAGAGCACGTTCGGGGCGGGGTGGGCCTTGATGAAGTAGTCGTTGGGCACCCGCAGGTTGTTCAGCAGGTGGGTGAGCTGGCCCGAAGCGGCGTAGGCGTCGCGGTTCTCCACCGCGCCCCAGGCCAGCATGGTGGTGGTGAACGCCATCGGCAGGCCGAACTTGACGTGGTCACCGGCGTCGAACCAGCCGCCGGTCAGGTCCAGGCCGACGTCCGAGCCGTCGCGCAGGGCCGAGTCGCCGCGCCAGGAGACCCGGTTCCAGGCCGGTTTGCGCCCGGCGACCTGGGCCTCGTAGAAGAACAGGGACTTCTGCAGGGCCTCGCCGTAGCTGTAGGTGGGGGCGGCGGCCGCGCCGGAGGGCGCGGCCAGCGCGATCCCGACGGAGGCGAGCAGCAGGCCGACGAAGGACATGAGGAGATAACGGCGTGAGGGGGACAACGGTGGGCTCCTGTCCGGGGTATGGGAGCGCTCCCATATCGCTGTGCCTCGATTTAACCCGCAGATGACGAATGTGTGAAGCCCTGATTTCAGGGCGGCACATTCTTTGCATTGCAGTTGTATTGCCAAACGACTATGGTTGTCCCGTTGCAGTCGTATGGCGATGGCAGGGGGCCGGATGTCCGTGATCGCGTTGTCCGAGGTGCGGGCCGGCTCGCAGGAGCTGGTCGGCGGCAAGGCGGCCGGGCTGGCCGAGCTGATCCGGCACGGCGAGCGGGTGCCGCCGGGCTTCTGCGTCACGACCGAGGCCCACCGGCGCGGGGTCGTCCCGGCGGCCGAGATCCTGGCCGCGTACGAGAAGCTCGGAGCAGGCCCGGTGGCGGTGCGCTCCAGCGCGACCGCCGAGGACCTGCCCGACGCCAGCTTCGCCGGGCAGCACGACACCATCCTGGGCGTCACCGGCGCCGACGACCTGCTGGCCGCGGTCGAGGCGTGCTGGGCGTCGCTGCACAGTGCCCGGGCGGTCGCCTACCGCGAGGCCCACGGCATCGCCCAGGACACGGTCCGGATGGCGGTGGTCGTGCAGCGGATGGTCGACGCCGAGGTGTCCGGCGTGCTGTTCACCGCCAACCCGCTGACCGGCAACCGCACCGAGATGATGGTCGACGCCGCCCCCGGTCCGGGCACCACTGTGGTCGACGGCACCGCTCCGGTCGACCACTACGTGCTCGGACCGGCCACACCGGCGGCCGGTGGGTGCGTGCCGCCAGAGCTGCTCGAGCGCTTGTGCTCGGTGGGGGAGCGGCTGCAGGAGCGGGCCGGCGGTCCGCAGGACGTGGAGTGGTCGGTGGATCGCTCCGGCACGCTGTGGCTGCTCCAGTCGCGGCCGATCACCACCTTGTTCCCGCTGCCGCCGCGGACCAGCCCGGAGCCCCGGGTGTACGTCGAGTTCGGTCACGTGCAGGGCATGCTCCAGCCGGTGACGCCGATGGGCCTGTCCACCCTCAAGGCCCAGATCGCCGGCATGCTCGCGGCCCTCGGCGTCCGGGCGGAGATCGTCGACATCGGCGGGCGGCTCTACGGCGACCTCACCGACCAGGCCCGCCACCCGTCCGCCCGCAAACGCCTGGTCAAACTCATGGCGGTCGACTTCGGCCCCCGCGCCCAGGCGGCCATGGCCTACGTACTCGACGATCCCCGGTTCGCCCCGCGCAAGGGCGCCGCACCCCGCGCCGCCACGCCGTCGCTGCGCGTAGCCCTACGCGCGGTCACCGGCATCGTCGGCGCCCTCGCCCGCCCCGAGGCTGCCCGCGCCCGGTTGGGCCGGGCCGTCGAGCAGTTGCGGCTCGCGGCAGCCCCGGCCGGGGAGCTGCACACTGCCGCCGACCGGTTGCGCTACCTCCGCGACAACGGCTCGGGCGACGGCGCCGACGCCATCACCTGGCCGATCGTGGCCGGCATGCTGGCCGCCACCCTGCCGCAGCAGCTGCTCAAGGGCATCGCGACCGCGGACGAGATCCACGCCGTGCTGGCCGGCATGCCGCACAACGTCACCATCGAGATGGACCTCGCCCTCTGGCGGCTGGCCCAGAGCGCCCGGCAGCACCGCGAGCTCCTGCTCGGCACGCCGCCGGCCGAGCTCGCCACCCGCTACCTGGCCGGCGAGCTGCCGGAGCTCGGCCTGGCCGCGTTTCTCGACCGGTACGGCCACCGCGGTGTCGCCGAGGTCGATCTCGGCGTCCCCCGCTGGTCCGAGGACCCGGCGCCGGTCTTCGCCATGATCGCCAACTACCTGCGGGTGACCGACGCCGAACAGGCCCCCGACCGCCGGTTCGCCCGGGCCGCCGCCACCGCCGAGGCCACCCTGACCGACCTCGTCGCGCGGGCCCGCCGGCGCCGGCCGGTGCGGGCCCGCCTGGCCGGTTTCCTGCTGCGCCGGGCCCGTTCGCTGGCCGGCCTGCGGGAGACGGGGAAGTTCGCCGGCCTGTACCCGCTGCGGGAGATGCGCCGCCAGCTGCTGCTGCTCGGCGCCGACCTGACCGCCACCGGCCGCCTCGACCGGCCGGACGACATCATGTTCGTGACCCTCACCGAGGCCGGCACCGACGCCGATCTGCGCGAGGTCGCCGCCGCCCGCAAGCTGGTGCACGAGCGCGAGTCGCGGCGCCGGACGGTCCCG
>NZ_JBEZGQ010000115.1:0-13817 GCF_040650095.1 Actinoplanes sp. NPDC048791
CCGCCGTCGCGGGGCCCACGGCGCAGCACCTCCGATACGGATCCGGGCTGCGCGGTCCCGCCTCCGGCGGCCGCCTTGTCGAACAAAGCGCGGATGCGGCCCGGTCCGCAGTGACAAAGACATCGAAGGGGCCGGGAGGTTCCCTCGGAACAGGTCGGACAGGGCTGCGCGTGGTCCGTACAGTGCGCACCATGCGAACGTCTTTCGTCGCGCCGGCAGTTGCTGCTGTGCTGTCCCTCATTCCTGCCGGGCCGGCCTCCGCCGCTCCGGCCGCGGACACCGCGCCGCCCCGGCTCGAGTCGGTCACCCTGGAGCTTCCTTCGGTGACCGTGTCGGGCACCCAGACCCGGCTGGTCGGGGTGCGGGTGCGGCTGACCGACGAGACCGGCGTCCAGCCGATCGAGTATGTGGCGGGCCAGGAGCTGGCGTCGCCCCGGCTCCGGTTGAACGCCTCGTGGAATTCCCTGATTCTGCTGAGATTGACCGAAGGCACCGACAAGGACGGGATCTGGACCGGCAAGCTTCCGGTCACCTCGGCCTGGAGCGGGACTGTTCAGCCGATCAGCATCTATGCCGCGGATCAGACCTATGCCAATGTGCTGAACACCGATCCGCGGACGCTGGTCGACACGCCCAGCCTCCAGGTGCAGAGTTCGCATCGGCCGGGGCTGGACATGACGTTCTCGCCGGAGCCGGCTCCAGCCGGTAAGCCGGTCACCCAGCGGGTCCGGGCCTGGGACACCACCACCGGCAAGCCGTGGGCCAATCTGTCGCTGCGGCTGAGCTCCGACAACGGCTGCGCGGAGCCGGGCAACATCACGACGGTGAAGACCCGCGCGGACGGCACGTACCAGCGGACCCTCAGCGCCACTCAGCGGCAGTGGTTGCAGTGCGTCTGGGTGCCGGGCGTCGATCAGCCGGCGCTGTCGTACCCGAACACGGTCATCGCCTCGGACAGCGGCCACGTGCGCACCCAGCGCTATGCCGTCAGTGCGGCGCCGGCCGCGAAGTCGGCGCCGGTCGGTAAGAGCGTCAACGTCAACGGCAGCGCCACCCCGTTGCACAAGGGCAAGGTCATGCAGTTGCAGCGGCTGTACCCGGACAAGACCTGGCGCAAGGTCAGCACCGCCAAGGTGCGCGACAGCGGCCGGTTCACCCTCGCGGCCAACCCGCCGGGCAAGGCCACGTACTCCTACCGGGTGTACGCGCCGGGCGACAGCTATGCGGTGGGCGGCGTGTCGAAAACCTTGACGATCCGCGGCACATGATGCGGGGACGGCTGTCGGCGTTTGCCGCGGTCGTGGTGGTTCTCGGGCTCGCCTTCGGCATCCGGGCGGTGAGCGACGGCGGGCTTGAGCAGTATTCCGGCACGGCCCTCTACGCCTCGCTGATCTATGCGGGCGTCTTCCTACTGTGGCCGGCGATCCCGCCCGTACGGGCCGGGGTCCTCGCCGTCGGCTTCTGCTGGGCGGTGGAGTTCTTCCAGCTCACCGGCGTTCCTGCGGCGCTGTCCGAGCAGAGTCCGGTGGCGCGGCTGGTGCTGGGTGCGAGCTTCGACTGGGTGGACGTCGCCTGGTATCCGGTCGGCGTCGTGCCGCTCGTCGTCCTGCACCGGCTGGTCAGCCGGCGCGCAGCCGGCTCCGGAGCCACCGCGGGTCGGGGTTCACGTGTGGGCTCCCCGCCAGGATGACCGTCGGGACGGTCTCGTTGCCGTCGGCCACCGCGCGGACCGCCGCCGCGCCCTCCGGGTCCTTCCAGATGTCGACCCAGTAGGCGCGGCGTGAGGTGATCCCCAGCACAGCGCGCAGACGCAGGCAGAACGGGCAGCCCGGCCGCCAGTAGACGATGGCGCGCCCGTCCGCGGCGCTGCGGCGCTGCGCCTCCGCGGCCGGTATCGACCGGGGAAAGACCAGCGGCGACACGAACGCCGCCAGCAGGGCGAAGGCGAGGAAGTAGAACACCGACCCGCCGATGATCCAGAGCAGGGCGCCGAGCGCCAGGAACAGGCCGGTCTGGCCCCATCGACGAAGCATGATGGAGACGCTACGCGAGCTGTGCGCGAGGCCGCGACCAGCAGTAGGGTGCGCAATCGTGCCCACCGCGATCTCCCTGCTGCTGCTCCTCGCGGTGCTCGGTTTTGCTGTCGTACGGCCCCGGGGTCTGCCCGAGGCCGTCGGTGCCGTACCGGCGGCTGTGCTCACGGTTGTGGCCGGGCTCGTGCCGTGGCGTGATGCGCTCCACGAGCTGGGTGATCTAGGTCCCACCGTGGCTTTCCTCGCCGCTGTGCTGCTGCTCGCGTACCTGGCCGACCGGAGCGGGGTCTTCCGGTTCGCCGGTGCGGTCGCGGCGCGGTGGAGCAAGGGTTCGCCGCGGCGGCTGCTCGGTCTGGTGTTCGTCATCGCCGCCTCGGTCACCGCCGCGCTCAGCCTCGATGCCACCGTCGTGCTGCTGACGCCGGTCGTGTTCACCACGGCCTCGGCGCTGGCCATCCGGCCCAAACCCCACGTGTACGCCTGCAACCACCTGGCCAATTCCGCCTCGTTGCTGCTGCCGGTGTCAAACCTCACCAACCTCCTGGCGATGTCCGCGGCCGGCCTGTCGTTCCTCAGTTTCGCCGGGCTGATGGCATTGCCCTGGCTCGCCGTCATCGCGGTCGAGTACGTGATCCTGCGCCGCTTCTTCGCCGACGACCTGGCGACGCCGCCACACCGGCCGCCGGTCGAGGCGGTACCGGCCCCGCGCTTCGCCCTGGCGGTGCTCGGCGTGACCCTGGCCGGCTTCGCGCTGGCGTCCCCGCTGGACATCCACCCGGCGTGGGTGGCTCTGGCCGGTGCGCTCGTGCTCGCCGTACGGCTCCGGGTGGGCGTGCCGACGCTGGTGCGGAAGGCGAATCCCGGCTTCTGCGTCTTCGTCCTGGCGCTGGGCGTGGTCGTGCTGGGCGTGAGCCGGGGCGGCTTCGGCGCGCTGGTCGACCGGGTCGCCCCGCACCACGCCGACCTGCTCGGCCTGCTGGCCATGGCTTTCCTGGCCGCCCTGCTGGCGAACGTGCTCAACAATCTGCCGGCGACCCTGATGCTGCTGCCGTTCACCGCGCACAGTCCCGGTCTGGTGCTGGCCGTGCTGCTGGGCGCCAACATCGGTCCGAACCTGACCTACGTCGGCTCGCTCGCCACTCTTTTGTGGCGCCAGATCCTGCACAAGAGTGGTCACCCGCCCGTGACGGGTGAATTTCTCAGGCTGGGCGCACTCACCGTGCCGGCCTGCTTGATCGTCGGGGTGGCGTCACTGTGGGTGAGTCTGCGAGTGTCTGGGGTGTGAGGATCCTGGTGTGGGTCGCGGAGGGCACCTGGGCGGCTTGTGTCGATGCGGTGCGCCCCCTGCCCGGTGACGTGACGCTCTTGCACGTCGTGGATGTCGCGACGGCTGCCGCGCTGAGTGGCCCGGTGGGTCTGCTCGGCCGCTCCGGCCCGACCGATCAGGGTGAGTATCTGCTGGCCCGGGCCGAGACCGAGCTGCTGGACGCGGCGGCGGCCCGGCTCGGCCGGGATGCCGCCCGAGAGGTACGGCGGGGCCGGCCGGAGCGTGAGGTGGTGGCCGCGTGCGCCGATGTGGATCTTCTGGTGCTGGCCCGCGACGGTGACCGCAGCCGGCTGGGGCCGCGCAGTCTCGGGCACCACACGCGATTCGTCGTCGATCACGCACCGTGCCAAATTTTCCTTGTCTGGCCGGAGTCGACACCGGGCCTCGGAACCCTGCCGCCGCCGCCCCACCATGATCAAATTCGCTGATCAGGTGACGGATGCGTGTCGGTACCGTTTCGTCCCTGGCGGAGCGACGTTGTTACCTGGGAAGATTACCCGGAGTAACAGTTAAGGCGCCGCCCTAATATGTCGCGTCTGCGCAAGGCGTAGGGCCGAAATCCACCGGATCGGACAACCCGTCCCACCCTGGCGGCGAAAAAGTTTCACACGACGGCCTCGCGCAAAGGTGTCTATGTCTGCCCTAAGGTTGGTCAGGTGAGAGTTGAGCAGCACTGGTGGAATGGTGACAACCGGCTCGCGCGCCGGGATGTCTACGTCCGCACCGACGGCGAGGTCTGGGAGGTCGAAGCCCAGATGGGTGGCCCCCAGGGCAAATCCAAGGTGCAGCAGTGTCCAGGAAAGGCGTCCGCGCTGATCCTGGCCGACGCGTGGCGCGGTCCACGCTGGCAGTGGCGCAAGCTCTGAGCGCCAGGAGCCGGGCTGTGCCGCACGCTTGAACTTCTCGGCCAGCCACATATCTCGATCGGGCCGGACCCTGCGGGGTCCGGCCCGATTCTGTTAGTAAACAGCGGTGCGTCCCCTCGCCGGTCAGGTCCTGCACTTCTCCGAAGACCCCGCCATCACCCGCTTCGTGCCGCACGTCGCGGCCACTGCCCAGCAACCCGAGCCGTACGTGTGGGCCGTCGACGCCGAGCAGGCGCCGGCCTACTGGTTCCCCCGCGACTGCCCCCGGGTGCTGGCCTGGACGGGCCCGGAGACCATTGCGGCCGACCGCCGCTTGCTCGGCGACCGCCGCGTGCATGCCATCGAGTACGGCTGGCTGCCGGCCCTGCAGACAGCCCACCTGTACGCGTACCGCTTCGACGCGGCACCGTTCCGCCCGCTCGGCTCCCCGCAGCCGCACGCGATGGTCGCCACCACCGCCGTGACCCCGCTCGGGCCGGCTGAGCCCGTCGGTGACCTGCTCGCCCTGCACGAGGGTGCCGGGATCCAGTTGCGGCTGGTCAGCAACCTGTGGGCGGTCATGGACGAGGTTGCCGCGAGCTCGCTGCGATTCAGTGGGATCCGGTTGCGCAACGCGACGCCGCGAAGGTGAGGGAGCGGACGAACTGTCCGCCATCGGCCGTTCGGGTGGATCTACGCTGTGAATCCCCTTAACCAGGACGAAAGTGATGCTCCATGCAGGCCACCGTGACCGACCTCCGCTCCGACGTCGCCGTGCTGCGCCTGAAGGGCGAACTCGACGCCGACACCGCCACCCAGCTCCATGAACTCCTGGCCGAACTCCTGGAACGGCCGGTGCCGCGCATCGTCGTGGACCTGGCGGACCTGAAGTTCTGCGACTCCGTGGGGCTCAGCGCCTTCATCACCGCCAAGCACGTGATCGCCGCCCGCGGTGGGTGGCTGAGCTTCGCGGGGGCCAACCGCTTCCTCGTGTCGCTGCTGGAGACCGTGGGCCTGAGCCGGTACTTCGCCATCTTCCCGACCGTCGACGAGGCGATCGCCGCGGCGCAGGGGTAGCGACCCGAGATGTGAGAGACTACTCTCGAAACATGTCTCTCACGAATCCGTTCGGCGATCTGCAGGTCACCGACCCGCAGGCGATGCGAGCGCTCGCTCACCCCGTACGGCTGGCGATCCTGTCCTATCTCCAGCGCAACGGACCCGCGACCGCGACCGCGCTGTCGCCGCACGTGGGAGCGACACCGTCGGTCACCAGCTGGCACCTGCGGCACCTGGCCGGCTTCGGCCTGGTCACCGACGCCGACCCGGACGAGGTGCCGGGCGACCGCCGGCAGCGCTGGTGGAAAGCCAAGGCGCGCGGCTTCTCGGTGACGATGGGCGACGACCCGGAGTCGCAGCTGGCCGCCCGGGCCCTCGGCGAGCAGCTCGCCATGGCGGCCCAGCAGCAGGTCAACGCCTGGATCGCCGACGTCGGGCCGACCCTGCCGGCGCAGTGGCAGCAGGTCGCCGGCACCTCCAACACCAGCGTGCCCCTCACCCCCGAAGAGTTGGCGGAGCTCAGTGGCCGCATCGACGAGCTGATCGCGCCGTACGTGCACCGCGCCGAAGCGGACGCACCGGCCGGCGCCCGGATCGTGCGGATCCTGCGGCACTACCTGCCGGGAGCGGACGACCTCCGGCCGGTCCCGGGGGAGGAGTCGTGAGGCGCTTCGAGCGGTTGTGGGCCGGGCAGACGATCTCCCAGTTCGGTGACCGGATCAGCGAGCTCGCCCTGCCGCTGATCGCCGTGCTCACCCTGTCCGCCACGCCCACCCAGGTCGGCCTGCTGACGGCCGCGGTCTGGACGCCGAACCTGCTGTCGCTGCTCGTCGGCTCCTGGGTGGACCGCCAGGCGCACCGCAAGCGGCTGCTGGTGGCCGCTGACGTGCTGCGCGCCGCCGCGCTGCTCAGCCTGCCCGTCGCTCACTGGCTCGGCGTCGTCACCCTCGGACAGCTGTTCGCCGTGGCGCTGCTGGCCGGGGCCGGGCAGGTGCTGTTCTCCGCCGCGTACCCCTCGTTCTTCGTGGCCCTGGTCGACCGCAGCCGGTACGTCGAGGCGAACAGCAAGCTCAGCGTGAGCCGGTCAGCGTCCTTTGTGGCCGGTCCGGCGCTGGGCGGCCTGCTCATCCAGGCCTTGACCGCGCCGGTGGCGATGCTGGTGGACGCCGTGTCGTTCCTGGGCTCGGCGCTGCTCATCGGCCGCATCCAGGTGGCGCCCGTGCCGGTCGAACCACGCCGGTCACTGCTCGCGGACGCCCGCGACGGCCTGCGGTACGTGCTCGGTCATCCGTACCTGCGCGCCGGGCTCGGCTGTGTCACCACGGTCAACTTCTTCGGCTACGTCGCGCAGGCGCTGGTGGTGCTCTTCGCCACCCGTACGCTCGGCCTGCCGGTAGGGGTCATCGGGCTGGCGCTGGGGCTCGGCGCTCTCGGCGGCCTCGCCGGGGCGGCGCTCGCTCCCCGGCTCTCCCGGCGCTTCGGGGTGGGCCGGATGATGCTGCTCGGCGCGATCCTCTTCCCGGCCCCGACCGCGGTGATCGCCCTGGCCGGCGGGCCGGTGTGGCTGGCCGCCACCGCGCTGGCCGTCGCGGAGGCCATCGCCGGCTTCGGCGTGATGCTGATGGACATCAACCTGAACTCCGTGCAGGCCGCGGTGATGGCCGACGAGATGCGCAGCCGGGTGGCCGGCGTGTTCGGCACGATCAACTACGGGGCCCGGCCGCTGGGCGCGGTCGTCGGTGGCCTGCTGGGCAGCGGCATCGGCCTGCGGCCGACCCTGCTGATCGCCGCGGCGGGCGGGATGCTCGGGTCCTGGTGGCTGCTGCGGTCACCGCTGCCCCGGGTACGCACGATGGAGTCGCTGGACCCGGTCGGCGCGCGCGGCTGATCGGCCCGTCCGTCCTCTCATCAGGGCAGGAACGGCTCGGCCGAACGGTTTGATCTTGGTGCCACGGCTGATCGATCATGGGAAAGGCCGCCGCGTTGCGGTCTGATGGCGGCGTGCCGAAACAGATTCACAAATTGCTGACGGCGAGCGTCGCGCTCGCGCTCACCGCGGGACTGTTCGGCGCGGACCCGGCCGTCGCGGCACTCGGCGATCCGCACGTGATCCCGCCGGACCCGGTCGCCGTTGATGACGTCGAAGCCCTGCTACGGATCTACACACCGCTGCCCGGGACCACAGCAGGCCGGCGCGTCCTGGCCGTGGACCCGACCGCCGGCGCCCGCTGCGGCAACGCGGCGGCCGAACCGGTGCCCGACGGACAGCCGATCCGGGTCAGCCTGCCGCCGGCGCCGACCTTCACCGTCGGGGCGATCGCCGCGGCGTCCTGGCGGAACCCGCCGGTCGCGGACGCCACCTGGCGGATGCAGTACCAGGGTCTGATGTGGATCAAACCGCTGGCCCGGCGGGCCGCTGCGGACAGCCAGGCGGAATCGCTGGCTGCGCTGGTCGCGCAGGCCGCGGCGTTCCACCGGCAGAATCCGGATCCCGGCACGAACAACTACGGCTGGGACGAGGGTACGGCGCTGCGCCGCCTCGAGACCGAGAACTGCCTGTACGCCCTCACCGGTTCGGAGCTGCTGCGGCCCGGTATGACCGCCGACGCCAAGGTGCTGCTCGGGTCGCGGTACTACGGTCCGCCGTACCGGCCGGTGCACAACCACGGCCTGATGGCCAACCTCCAGCTGATCCGGGCCGGTGATCTCCTCGGGGTGCCGGCCTGGAAGAAGACCGCGACCGGCCGGCTGACGAGCGAGGCGACCAAGGCGTTCTCCGCGCGCGGCCTCTCCTACGAGCAGTCCTCGATGTACCACGGGGTCAACACCAGACTCTGGGCCAGCGCCGTGTCGGTGCTGCGCGCGACGCCCGGATCCCAGGACACGGCCGCCACGATCGACAAGACGGTCAAGAAGGCCCGGAACGCGTACGAGTGGCTGACCGAGCCGGACGGTTCGATCGTCCAGGTCGGCGACTCCGACAACGCCGGTGGTCCCGTGCCGACCCTGCGGACGCCGCGGGTGCTCCGCGACGACCAGGCCGGCTGGGGGATCGGCCGCTGGTCGTGGACCGACCCGCGGGCGGTCTACTACACCGTCCGGTACGGGCCTAAGCGCTGGGCGCACGGCCAGCACGACCGGGCCGGCGGCGTGACGTTCAGCGCCGCGGGCGTACGGGTGCTCGTCGGGCCGGGCCGGTACAGCTACGACCTCGGTGACAGCTACCGCGCCTATCAGCTGTCACCGAACAGCCACAACGTGGCGTTGCCCGAGGGCGGCAAGGTGACCGACGCTGGCGGCAAGGTGACCGCCAACGTGGTCCGGGCGGCCGCGCACAACTGGACGGTGCAGGACAAGATGTTCGGGACCAGCCACACCCGCGGCGTCAACGTCAACCGCGACACCCGCACGATGCGGGTCACCGACACCTTCCCGGACCGGAGCCGGTGGCGGCAGTACTTCCACCTCGCGCCGGGCTGGACACTCGTCCCCGGGGCGGCCACCAGCACAAAGATGGTGTTCGCGCACCCGTCCGGCCGCCGGCTCACCATCACCACCACCGGCCGGGTCTCCGGTGCTGTGCAGGGCATCACCCGGCCGCCCCAGGGCTGGAACTTCCCGCAGTACGGCAGCCGGGTGAGGGCGTACGAGATCGTGATCAGGTCCTACGCGCGGTCCTCGGTGACCAGCTTCCAGGTCAGTTGACGACATCTGCCCGGCCGAATGCCGGGACGGCCACCCGGCTCACGGCTGCCCATCACGCAGCGACGTCGGTGAGAGGAACGGCTGAAGGGGCCCGTCGCCGGCAGACCCCGGCACCCGCCGCGCCACTCCGGCGAGCAGGTCGGCGACCTGCACCCGCGGATCATCCCGGGAGTCCACAGTGACCAGGCCGGCCAGCGGCGACACCCCGCCCGGCGGCAACCCGGCCTCGTCGGCCAGCAACTGCTGCAACTGCCGCAACCGCCCGGCGGTGAGGGCGCTCTGCTCGTCGTGGATCACCAGCACCTGCCGGTGCCCGCCGCTCCAGAACAGCACGGTCTCGGCCAGCGCGGGCAGCATCGGCTCCAGCGGCGGCGGGATCGACCGGTCGTCGTCGAACAACCGGGCCAGGACCGTTTGCACGCGTGCCCGGTCGAGCCCGTCAAGTGCGTCGGGCCCCAGATCATCGCGCGCCCGGAAGAACTGGGCGAACGCCTCCGGATCGGGGCGGTGCCGTCGCTTGAGCCGTACCAGCTCGACGAACGCAGCGAGAAAGACGCCCCACGCGTCCCCGGTCGACCGCCCGGCCCGGTAGAGGCGGGAAGCCGCCGGCCGATTCTGCCGGGTGAGCCGGGTGCCGGCCGCGTAGGAAGGCTCCCCGAGGAAGAAGTCGACGATCCGCGTGACGAGAAAGAACTCCTTGTCGACCAGCTGCACGTTCGCCCGGCCGCGCAGCTCCGAGAGGAACCACTCCAGCGCCTCGCCGGCCTGCGGACTCCGCAGGAACTGCCCCGACTTGAACTCGTACGGCGAATACCGGAACCCGGACCGCAACGCCGCGATCAACCCGACCGCCTCACCGACGCTCAGGTCGACGCTGGCATGGGTGATCACCGGGGTGGTGGGATCGAGCAGGTTGCTGCCGGAGAAGCCGGACTCGTCACAGGCGATCTCCACGACGGGGCCGGACACCGCATCGACCGGCGGCAGGCCGCCCTGCAGTGGCAACCACACCTGGTCCCTCGCCATGGCGACCATGCTCACCCGCCGAGGCGGATCCGGCCACCCAATTGGGTGCGTCAGCCATCCTTCGCGGCGGGGACGGGGCAGCCGGCCGCCGGCTGCCATATCTCGTAGCCGGCGAAGCGCCACCGTTTCTGCCAGTGGCACGTCAGGCGGCCCAGGGCGGTGTTGCGGGAGTCGCCGGAGCGGAACACGTAGGTCGCGAGAGGGTCGGCCCGCACTTCGGTCCGGTAGGGCAGGTAGCGATCGAATCCCGGATGCAGCCCTTCGGCGGGACTGCCGAACAGGACAGCGCAGATGATCTCCTCCCGGCTGACGAAGGTCAGCCGGTTGCAGTCGAAGTAGCCGCTGTAGACGTGGGTGATGCCTTCGCGGCGCAGAGCCTCGATCAGCTGCCGGCTGGTGGCCTCGCTCGGGCCCCGGGAGGCGTCCCGGTAAGCCTGCGCAGTGCCCAGAGCCAGCGTCATGGCGACGAAAATCAGCACCGCGGCCCGCAGCGGGCCGCCGAATCGCGGTGCCATCGAGCACAGGCTCCACACGGCGGCCACGACGGCTGGGGTGGCGACGAGGACGCCGATGAGATAGCGGGCGTTGTTGGCCGGGGCGACGCCTGGTGTGGAGCTGGCGGCGAAGGCCACGACCGTCAGACCGGCTGCGATCAGCATCGCCAGCCTGCCGTACAGCTGGGCCCGGGCGGGCGCCTCACCACTTCGCTCGTCCGGCGCGCTGCGCCGGTGACGCAGGACGCGAATGCAGGTGACGAGCCCCACGGTCCACAGCACGATGAGGGCGAGCCCCCACAGTGTGGCCACAGCGTCGTCCGTCGGTGGATGCCAGCTTCCCGAATAGCCGAAGGCCCAGGCGGGCCGCGAGAACGGGTGGGCGATCGCGGAGCCTCCGGTTACGTAGGGGAGGCTGGTCGTCACCGTGTTGGTCACCTGGCTGGTGAGCCCGGCCGACTGTTCGCCGTTCAGCCCGGTGCCACCACTGAGGTACATGGTCACGACGCTGACCACACCACTGTCCCGCCACGGGTGGGTGAAGTCGTGCAGAAGCCACGGCACAGCGCCCGTCAGCAGTCCGCCACTGAGCGCCCACAGCCCGCCCGGCGGTGAGGCCGCCCGTCGGCGGAGGGTCATCCAGACCAGCACTGCCGAGGTGAGCACGAACGGAGCCATCAGCAGGGTGCTCCACAGCCCGATCGTGGCGGCGGCGCCCCAGCCGGCCAGCCGCCACCGCTGCGCACCCGCGTGGCCCGGGTCGTCCGGCGTGTCCAGCAGCCGATGGGCGAGGAGCAGGAGCAGGGTGCCGATGAGCAGCGTTTCGGGCATCGCACCCTGGGCCACCAGCTGGTGGCCGTACAACTCTCGGGACCCGAGCGTCAGCAACCCGACCGAGACCAACGCCACCGCATTGCCGTACAGGCGCCGGGCCAACACGTACAGCGCGGCCAGGAAGAGCAGGAACAACAGCAGCATCGGGACGCGCAGCCCGGCCAGGGACGGGCCGAACACCCGGAACACAGCTGCGGGGAGATAGGCCTCCGCGGTACCCATGTACGACTGGCCGTCCATGAAGCTCGGGAAGTGGACGCCCTCGGCGATGTGCATCGCCATCAGTCCCATCGTGGCCTCGTCGCTGTTGCTCGCCGGCCACTCCAGCAGGAGCAGACCGAGACGAACCGCGGCCGCGACGACCATGAGCAGCAACAGCCCGGAGAGCGATCGGGACGGGCGCAGCCCCCGCCGGGGCCGGACGTCAATCTCAGAGGTCACGTCAGTCCCATGTCCGAAGGGACGCTCATCCTGACAGCCGAGATCAACTTTGCGGGTGATCCGGCGGCGACGCGCCTGATGCCACGCACGCAGAAGGGCCGATCCCAACGGGGACCGGCCCAGGCGTCGTGCGGGTCGAGCTGGCGGAGGATACGAGATTCGAACTCGTGAGGGTTTTATCCCAACACGCTTTCCAAGCGTGCGCCCTAGGCCTCTAGGCGAATCCTCCGTCGGCCAGAATACAGGCCCGCCCGGGCCGCGTTGCGCGGGAGGGCCGCGCGGCGTCCACGCCGGGCCAGGTACTCTGTTCGCAGCCCCTCGTGCGGCGTCATCTTGTGAACCTCCCCAGGGCCGGAAGGCAGCAAGGATAAGCGAGCTCTGGCGGGTGCACGGGGGGTCCTTTCGTTCCCCGGGGTTTGTTGTTGTCACACCCTCGACGGAGAATGGCGCGGTCGTCGCAGGAGGTGGCAGGAGTGGCACTCGCCCTCTACCGCAAGTACCGGCCCCGGACCTTCGCCGAGGTCATCGGGCAGGAGCACGTCACCGAGCCGTTGTCGCAGGCACTGCGCAGCGGCCGGCTGCATCACGCCTATCTGTTCTCCGGGCCGCGCGGCTGTGGCAAGACGTCCAGCGCGCGCATCCTCGCCCGCTCGCTCAACTGCGAGCAAGGCCCGACCCCCGAGCCGTGCGGGGTCTGCGCCTCGTGCAAGTCGCTGGCCAACGACGGCGCCGGATCGATCGACGTCATCGAGATCGACGCGGCCAGCCACGGTGGCGTCGACGACGCCCGTGACCTGCGGGAAAAGGCGTTCTTCGCGCCCGCCAGCAGCCGCTACAAGATCTACGTCATCGACGAGGCCCACATGGTCTCGTCGGCCGGCTTCAACGCGCTGCTCAAGCTGGTCGAGGAGCCGCCGGACTACGTGAAGTTCATCTTCGCGACCACGGAGCCGGAAAAGGTCCTCGGCACGATCCGCTCCCGCACCCACCACTACCCGTTCCGGCTGATCCCACCGGCGGTGCTACGGCCGTACCTGCAGCAGCTCACCGAGGCCGAGGGCGTGCACGTCGACCCGGCCGTGCTGCCACTGGTCGTCCGGGCCGGCGGCGGCAGCGCCCGGGACACCCTGTCGGTGCTCGACCAGCTCATCTCCGGCTCCGGCCCCGAAGGAGTGAGCTACCCGCGGGCGGTCTCGCTGCTCGGCGTGACGGACGTGGCGCTCATCGACGAGATGTGCGACGCGCTTGCGGCTGGTGACGGGGCGGCGGCGTACCAGACCATCGACCGCGTGGCCGAAGCCGGGCACGACCCCCGGCGCTTCGCCTCCGACCTGCTCGAACGCTTCCGCGACCTGATCGTGCTGCAACAGGTGCCGGACGCGGTCAGCAAGGGCCTGATCGACGGCCCGGCCGACCAGCTCGAGCAGATGGGCGCACAGGCGACCCGGCTCGGCCCGGCGACCCTGTCCCGCTGCGCGGACATCGTGCACAACGGCCTGGTGGAGATGCGCGGCACAACCGCGCCGCGGCTGCTCCTCGAGCTGATCACGGCCCGCATGCTGCTCCCGGGCGCGGACGACGCGAACAACGCGCTCCTCCAGCGCCTGGAGCGGATGGAGCGGCGTCTCACGCTTTCCGCCGATGAGGTACGCCCGGAGCCCACCACCGCAGCGCAGTCCCCGGCGCCGGGGGGTGGGGGTATTTCTGCTGCTCGTGCCGCTGCTGCTGCGGCTGGGCGGCGGGCGCCTGCGGGGGGCGTTCCGTCCGGTTCTGTCTCGGGTCCTGCGTCGTCGGGACCGGCGGGCGGGGCCGTCGCGCCGGTTTCTTCGGCAGGGGTGGGGTCCGCTGCTCCGGTTTCGGCTGTGCCTGGCGCGGCCGCGCCGGTTTCCGCCGCGGGGCCGGCTGCTGCTGCGATGACTTCCGCTGGGGTGGCCGCCGGTGGGTCGACCGCCGGTGGGTCGACCGCCGCCGGGTCTTCCCCCGCCGGGTCTTCCCCCGCGGGGGAATCGTCGGCCGGGCGTTCCTCCGCAAGGCCAGCCTCCGCCGGGCCGAC
>NZ_JBEZGQ010000116.1:0-13815 GCF_040650095.1 Actinoplanes sp. NPDC048791
CCGGCCACGACGCCCGGAGCGGACCGGCCACCGCGGCTGGCCCGCCGCAAGCCCGGGGCGAAGCTGCCCAAAGACGTCGCCGCGGACACCGGCCAGCTGCACACCGGCACCGACGAGGTGCTGCTGAAACGGATCCGCACCGCGCTGCGAGCCCTGCGATGACCCGGGCCCCTCCCCCACCGGTGCGGCCCGACCAGGAAGGAGAGACCCAGGATGACGGTGGATCCGGCGGTACTGACGGAACTCGGCAATCTGCGCTCCCGGGTGCCTGAGCTCTCCGGCAGTGTCCTCGCCACCGCCGACGGGATGGTGGTCGCGCACGACGCGCACGGCATCGAACCGGACAGCCTCGCCGCCCTGGCCGCCGCCCACCTGGCCCTCGCCCGGCGCTTCGCGCACGCCGTCAACCACGGTGAGCTGCGCGAGTCGGTGGTGGAGTGCGACGGCGGCTACATCACCTCGTACACCGCGGGCCCGAACGCCCTGCTGACCCTGGTCACGACCGGGAACGCCAACCTGGCCATGGTGCACCTCGAGGCCCGCCGGGCCGTACGGCGGCTGGTGAACATCCTCGTCCTGGAGGCGCCGGCGCCGCACCGCCCCGAGATCCCGACGCAGATGGGGCCGTCCACACCGCTGGCCCGGCGTACGCCGATGGCCACCCTGCAGAGCACCTTCCGCGGCCGGCAAGCCGGCTGACCCACCCTTTACGAAAGAGGAACCAATCTCATGGCTGACATGGAAACCGCACTGAAAGAGATCATGGACATCGACGGCGCCGTCGGTGTCGCGCTGGTCGACCACACCAGCGGCATGGCCCTGGGCACTGTCGGCGGCGGCAAGGAACTCGACCTGACGGTCGCGGCGGCCGGCAACACCGACGTGGTCCGGGCCAAGCTGCGGGCGATGGAGATGCTCAACATCACCGAGAAGATCGAGGACATCCTCATCACGCTGGACAGCCAGTACCACCTGATCCGGCCGCTGACCAGCCGCTCGGGCAAGGGCCTGTTCCTGTACGTGGCGCTGCGCCGGGACCGCTCCAACCTGGCGATGGCCCGCCACCAGCTCAAGCGCATCGAGAACGACCTCGACGTCTGAGCCCTGAATCGACGTGGGGAGGGCGCTGGGCGTCCTCCCCGTTCGTCGTGCCGGGCGGCGGTCAGCCGTTGACGTTGTCGTCCGGGCCGGTGTTGGTGCCGATCGCGACCACCTCGGGCACCGGCTCGCGGGTCACCTCGGACTTGAGCAGCTTGCGCTTGGTCTCGCGGCCGTCGACCAAGGTCACCTCGTACGTCTTGGTCCGTACCCCGTCGATGCCGGCGGTGCGCGGCTCGCGGGTGCCCTTGGGCAGCCAGTTGTCCTTGACCGTGCGCGACTTGAAGGCGATCGGCTCGGTCTCGGTGATCGTGCGCTTGCGGACCCCGGGCGACTTCCCGGCCACCGGGGCGGGTGCCGACGCCGACGCGACCGCCGTGGCGGAGGCGGCCGGCTGCCGCTCCGGGTTGGCCGCGGGCGCGGAGGAGTCGCCGCCGACGGCACCGATCACCGCCAGTACGCCGGCCACGGGCACCACCACGGCCGCGACGATGACGCCGGCCTTCTGCGCGGTGCCGAGCCGGGTCCAGGTCTGATTTTTCACTCGCACAGTCTGGGCGTCCGGTTCCGGCCCGGAATCAGCCATTCGGGCGTTCCGGGCTGCACCCTGGGCCACCGCTCGGCGGGCGGTTACGGTCACCCGGTGTCCGCTATCGCTGCCACGATGCGGTCATGAACCGATCCGGATCCCGCATCGACCATCTCAACCTCGCCGTGCCCGACCTGGCCGCGGCCGTGGCTTTCTACGAGCCTGTGCTGGCCAGCATCGGCATCACCAAGATGCTGGAGATCCCGCCGAACGCGACGCCGAACCAGCCGACCGCCATGACGGGCTTCGGGCTGGCCGACGTCAAGCCGTACTTTTGGCTCATCGACGGTGGCACGGTCGGGACGAACATGCACCTGGCCTTCACCGTCGACAGCCGCGAGGACGTGTCCACGTTCTACCGGGCGGCTCTCGCCGCCGGCGCGTCATCGCTGCTGGCGCCCGGGGTGCGTCCCGAATACCACGCCGGCTACTACGGCGGTTTTGTGCTCGATCCGCACGGTATCAACCTCGAGGCCGTCTGCCACCACGGGTGAGCGTCAGCCGCCGCTGTTCTCCATCTCGGCGCCTTCCGGGACGGTGTCGTCGTCGCGGCTGTCCAGCCAGCCGTACGGCAGCGAGACCTTGCCGGGGGCGTTGATGCGGCCGCGGGGCTGGCCCAGCGACTCCCGGGGGAACGGCTCCTCGTGGTCGAGCTTGGCCAGCAGGTCGTCGAGCTCCGCCAGCGACTTGACCATCGCCAGCGAGCGGCGCAGGTCCCCGCCGACCGGGAAGCCCTTCAGATACCAGGCCACGTGCTTGCGGAAGTCCGCGCAGCCGTGCCGCTCGTCCTCCAGGGCCTCGACCAGCAGGTGCGCGTGCCGGGACATGATCGCCGCGACCTCGCCCAGCTTCGGCAGCTCCTGGGACACCTCACCGTTGAACGCCGCCTGGAGGTCCTTGAACAGCCACGGCCGGCCCAGGCAGCCGCGGCCCACGACCACGCCGTCGACGCCGGTCTGCTCGACCATCCGGATCGCGTCCGAGGCCTCCCAGATGTCGCCGTTGCCCAGCACCGGCACGTCCAGGGCCTGCTTGAGGGTGGCGATCGCGTCCCAGTCGGCGGTGCCCGAGTAGCGCTGCTCCGCCGTACGGGCGTGCAGCGCGACCGCCGCGACCCCGGCCTCCTGCGCGATCAGCCCGGCCTCGACGTAGGTCAGGTGGTCCTCGTCGATGCCCTTGCGCATCTTGATCGTCAGCGGGATGCCCGCCGGGGCCGCCGCGTCGACCGCCTGCTTGACCAGCCGGCCGAACAGCTTGCGCCGCCAGGGCAGGGCGCTGCCGCCGCCGCGGCGGGTGACCTTGGGCACCGGGCAGCCGAAGTTGAGGTCGATGTGGTCGGCCAGGCCCTCCTCGGCGACCATCCGCACGGCTGCGGCGGTCACGTCCGGGTCCACGCCGTAGAGCTGCAGGCTGCGGAAGTCCTCGTCCGGGCCGAAGGCGATCATCTTGAGCGTCTTGGGGATCCGCTCGACCAGGGCCCGGGTGGTGATCATCTCGCAGACGTAGACGCCGCCGCCCTGCTCGCGGCAGAGCTTGCGGAACGCGACATTGGTGATGCCGGCCATCGGCGCGAGCACAACGGGCGGCCACACCTGGTGCTTGCCCAGGGTCAACGGAGCGGCGGAAAGAGCAAGAGTCACGCCGTCGAGCATGGCACACGAGCATCTGGCAGAGTCAAAACGTGGATGCGGAACAGAGTCCCCGGCGGCTGGTTGCCGTCTTCTCCTCGCCGGTCGCCGAGGTGCTGCTGCGGTTCGGCATCGAGCTGGGGTTCCAGTCGATCCTGGTCGAGCCGGACCCGACCCGGCTGCTCGGCCCGCCCCGGCCGCACGGCGACACGTACGTGGCCGATCCGGCCGGGGCCGGCATCGACGAGCACACCGACGTGGTGCTGACCGACCACCACCGGCCGGAGATCGGCGCCGTGCTCAAGGAGGTGCTGGCCGGCGAGGTGCGCTGGGTGGGCATCATGGGCAACCCCAAGCACGAGGGCCCGCACATCGCCGCGCTCAGGGAGCTGGGCGTCGGCGACGAGGACATCGCCCGGGTGCACCGCCCGATCGGGTTGAACATCGGCAGCCGTACCCCGGCCGAGATCGCCGTGGCCACCCTGGCCGGCTTGATCGCCGACCGCAACAACCGACCGGGCGGCTTCGAGTTCTGACCGCGCCCCCGCGAACCGGAGGCGCGGCCAGCAGCTCAGCTCAACAACCCGGGAGGCGCTCGATCAGGTAGCGCTCGATCTGGTCCAGGGCGACCCGCTCCTGCTTCATCGTGTCGCGGTCGCGGACCGTCACCGCGTCGTCGGTGAGGGTGTCGAAGTCGACCGTGACGCAGAACGGCGTGCCGATCTCGTCCTGGCGCCGGTAGCGGCGGCCGATCGCCTGGGAGTCGTCGAACTCGACCATCCAGCGCTTGCGCAGCAGGTCGGCCAGGCCGCGGGCCTTGGGCGACAGCTCCGGGTTGCGCGACAGCGGCAGCACCGCCACCTTGATCGGCGCGAGCCGCGGGTCGAAGCGCATGACCGTGCGCTTGTCGACGCCGCCCTTGGTGTTGGGGGCCTCGTCCTCGTCGTACGCCTCGAGCAGGAAGGCCAGCACCGCGCGGGTCAGGCCGGCCGCGGGCTCGATCACGTACGGCACCCAGCGCTCCTGCTTCTCCTGGTCGAAGAAGCTCAGGTCCACCCCGGAGTGCTTGGAGTGGGTGGTCAGGTCGAAGTCCGTACGGTTGGCGATGCCCTCGAGCTCGGCGAAGTCGGTGCCGCCGAACTGGAAGCGGTACTCGATGTCGACCGTGCGCTTGGAGTAGTGCGAGAGCTTCTCCTTCGGGTGCTCGAAGAAGCGCAGGTTGCTCTCGGACAGGCCGAGATCGCGGTACCAGTTCCAGCGCTGCTGCAGCCAGTACTCGTGCCATTCCTCGTCGGAGCCCGGCGGGACGAAGAACTCCATCTCCATCTGCTCGAACTCGCGGGTCCGGAAGATGAAGTTGCCCGGGGTGATCTCGTTGCGGAACGACTTGCCGACCTGCGCGATGCCGAACGGCGGCTTCTTGCGGGCGGCGGTGGCCACGTTGTTGTAGTTGACGAAGATGCCCTGGGCGGTCTCTGGGCGCAGGTAGTGCAGGCCCTCGGCGCTCTCGGTCGGGCCCAGGTACGTCTTCATCAGGCCGTTGAACATCTTCGGCTCGGTGAAGGTGCCCTTGTTGCCGCAGTTGGGGCAGTTGAGCTCCTGCAGCGAGGAGGGCGGCGTGCCGTGCTTGTGCTCGTACGCCTCCTCGAGGTGGTCGGCGCGGAACCGCTTGTGGCACGACTGGCACTCGGTCAGCGGGTCGACGAACGCTTCCAGGTGGCCGGAGGCGGCCCACACGTCGCGGGCCAGGATGACGGCGGAGTCGAGGCCGACGATGTCGTCGCGCTGCTGGACCATCGTCTTCCACCACTGCTGGCGGACGTTCTCCTTCAGCGCGACACCGAGCGGACCGTAGTCCCACGCCGAGCGGGTGCCTCCGTAGATCTCGCTGGAGGGGAAGACGAATCCCCGGCGCTTGGCCAGGCTGACGACGGCGTCGATACGATCGGCGGGCATGTTCCTCCTACGCCGGCTGGTTGTCGGCGGGGACGTCGGGATCGGACAAAATGAGGAGATTACTCCTCGACGCGGCACACCTCGAAGCCGCCCGTCTGGCGGTTCTGCCCGAGGTAGGCGCGCAGGTCGGCGCGGTCGCCGTCGGAGTAGGTGACCGTGACCGGCGCGGAGAGCTGGACCAGCTCGACGTTGCCGACGTCCCAGGCGGTGATCGGCTCCCCGGTGGAGACCCGGCTGGTGAACTGGGCCTCGGTCTCCTGCTCCTTGGCCTGCGGGCAGAGCTGGTCGTAGGCCTGCGACCATTCGCGGTCGCGCAGCGCCTCGAGGTAGTCGCCCACGACCACGTCGGCCTGCTCGTTGAGCGCGCTGCTCATCACCCGGGTCAGGCCGACGGCGGCGGCCACGCCGGCGCCGCAGACGAGCACGAGCACACCCGCGCCCAGGCCGAGCGCCACGCCGACGCGCCGGCCCCGGCCCTCGACGGGCGGGGCGGGGAAGGGCGGGAACACGCCCGGGCCCTGCGGCGGCGGTGGCGGCTGCTGCCCGAGAAGGGTCATGGGATCAAGCGTACGGCTCAGCGCCAGGGCTCGGTGGCCCGGTCGCTGGCCACGACCACGACCGCGGCCCCGGGCTCGGCCGAGGCGAGGGTCTCGAAGGCCGACGGCTCGTCCAGCGACTCGGACAGCAGCGGGGTGGCGTGCACCTTCACGTCGAAGCCGCCGAGGGCGCGCCGGTAGGCTCCCACGGACTCCCATTCGGTGACCAGGGTCCAGTAGGCGGGGTCGTCCAGTGCGCGGGTGAGCCGGCCGGAGAGATAACCGGGCCGTTCCGCGAGGGCGGCGAGGGCGGCGTGCGCCCGTTCGGTGAACGAGTCCTGCGTGTCGCCCGGGACGATGAAGCGGTTGAGCACCAGCATGGGCTGAGCCTACGCACCGAAGGAGTACGGCCGACGTGACACCACCTCCGTCCGACAACCTGCTGCGCCGGCTGGCCCGGGTCAACCCGACGACGGCCTTCCTGGCGGCCCTGGCCGTGCTGCTGGCCGGCCTGTTCCTGCCCGGGATCATCGGCGCCGCGCTGCTGTTCCTGCTGGGCGCGGCCCTGGTGGCGCTGACCTTCACGACCTGGCCGGTGCAGTCTGGGCCGGTACGCGCCGTACGGGTGACGATGCTGGTGCTGCTGTTCGCCGCCGTCGTCGCCAAGGTCATCTGACACATGCGCTTTTGACAATCATTACCAATACGGCGCACAGTAGATGGCATGATGCGCCGCCGCCTGCTCGCCACCGCCGCCGCCGCTCTGCTGGTGGCCGCCGGCGCGGGCTGCGCCGACAAGGCGAGCGGCTTCGGCACCGACGGGCGTCTGGACGTGGTGACCGCCTTCTACCCGCTGCAGTTCCTCAGTGAGCGCATCGGCGCGGACGCGGTCGCGGTCAGCCAGCTGACCAAGCCGGGCGCCGAGCCGCACGACGTCGAGCTCAACACCCGCCAGGTCGCCGCGATCAGCGACGCCGGACTCGTCGTCTACCTCAAGGGCTTCCAGCCGGCCGTCGACGAGGCCGTCAAGCAGGAGGCCAAGGACAAGGCCCTCGACGTGGGCACCGCGGTGCAGCTGCTGCCCGCCGCCGAGCACGAGGAAGAGCACGTCCCGGGTGAGCCCGAGCACGCCGAGGGCTCGACCGACCCGCACGTCTGGCTGGATCCGGTGCGCTTCGCCGCGATCGCCGGCAAGCTCGCGCAGCGCCTGGGCCAGGTCGACCCGGCCCGGGCGGCGGGCTACACCGAGCGGGCCGCCACGCTGCACCGCGAGCTGACCGCGCTGGACGCGGAATACGCGACCGCCCTGAAGAGCTGTGCCCGCCGTGAGGTCGTCACCAGCCACACCGCGTTCCACTACCTCGCCGACCGCTACGGGCTCACCGAGATCGGCATCACCGGCATCTCGCCCGAGTCCGAGCCGTCGCCGCAGCGCCTCGCCGAGGTGGCCGAGCAGGCCAGGGCCACCGGCACCACCACGATCTTCTTCGAGACCCTGGTGAGCCCGAAGGTCGCCGAGACCATCGCCCGGGAGGTCGGCGCGCGGACCGCCGTCCTCGATCCCCTCGAAGGGCTCACCGAGCCGGATACGGACTACTTCTCCGTCATGCGCAGCAACCTGACCGCCCTGACCACCGCCCTGGGATGCCCGTCATGAGCGTCGTCACCGTCTCGCACGCCGCCGTCTCGTACGGCGGCCGGGCCGTGCTGCAGGACATCGATCTGGACGTGCAGCCCGGCCAGGTCGTCGCGATCCTGGGCGCCAACGGCTCCGGCAAGTCCACCCTGATCCGCACCATCCTCGGGCTGGTGCCGCTGGAGGCCGGGACGGTCACCCTGTTCGGCACCCCGCAGCGCCGGTTCCGGCAGTGGGAGCGGATCGGCTACGTCCCGCAGCGGATGGGCGCCGGCAGCGGCGTGCCCGCGACCGTCGGCGAGGTCGTGGCGTCGGGACGGCTGGCCCGCCGGGGCATCTTCCGGCCGTCCGGGGCCGCCGACCGTGAGGCCGTCCGGGCCGCGCTGACCGACGTCGGCCTGCTGGACCGGATCGCCGACCCGGTCAGCACCCTCTCCGGCGGCCAGCAGCAACGCACCCTGATCGCGCGGGCCCTGGCCGGACGGCCGGACCTGCTGATCCTCGACGAGCCCACGGCCGGCGTCGACGCGGCCAGCCAGGACGCCTTCGCCGCGGCGCTGCGCCGCTTCGCCGCGGCCGGCGGGACCATCCTGCTGGTCGCGCACGAGCTCGGGCCGATCGAGCCGCTCATCGACAAGGCCGTCGTGGTGCACCACGGGCGGATCGCGTACGAGGGTGCGGTGCCCGAGCCGGCCGGCCACCACGCCGAGCCCGGCCACGACCACGTCCACCCGCACGCCGAGGCCGAACGGGCCCGGATCTGCGTGGCCCCCACCGACCGATTGCCGGCGAGCTGATGGACCTTTTCGCGTACGACTTCATGATCCGTGCCCTGCTGGGCGCGCTGATCATCGGCCTGATCGCCCCCGCGCTGGGCATCTATCTGGTGCAGCGGCGGCTGTCGCTCATCGGTGACGGCATCGGGCACGTGGCGCTCACCGGTGTCGGCGTCGGGCTGTTGCTGAACCAGTCCCCCGTGCTCACCGCGGTGGTCGTCTCGGTCATCGGGGCGATCGGGGTGGAGCTGGTCCGCGAGCGGGGCCGTACCTCCGGTGACCTGGCCCTGGCCCTGCTCTTCTACGGCGGCATCGCGGGCGGGGTGGTGCTGGTCGGGCTCTCCGAGGACAGCAGCAACGCCAACCTGATGCAGTTCCTCTTCGGCTCGCTGACCACCACGTCGCGGCAGGACCTGATCGTCATCGCGGTTCTCGGCGTCGCGGTGCTGGTCGCGATGCTGGGGCTGCGGCAGGCGCTGTTCGCGGTCTGCAACGACGAGGAGTACGCCCGGGTGTCCGGGCTGCCCGTGCGTACGCTCAATCTGCTGATGGCCGTGACCACCGCGGTGACCGTCACGATCGCCATGCGGACCGTCGGCCTGTTGCTGGTCAGCGCGCTGATGGTGGTGCCGGTCGCGGCGGCCCAGCAGGTCACCCGCGGGTTCCGCAGCACGATGGCCGCGGCCATGGTGATCGGGGTGGGCTCGGCCGCCGCGGGGGTCTGGCTGGCCGGCGAGGTGGACACCGCACCGGGCGCCACGATCGTCATCCTGGCCATCGCCGCCTTCGTCGCCGTGACCGTCGGCGCCGGGGCCTGGCGGGTGCTGCGCCGGCGTTCGGCCCCGGGCCGGCCGCACGCCACGGCCCAGCTGGAACCACCCGAGGTCGTGCTGCAGGCGGAGGCCCGATGAGCAGTAACGTGGCACCTGTGCCGACGAGCGGCTACGAGGCGTACGAGGCGGCCGGTGAGCTGCTGCGCGCGCTGTCGGCACCGATCCGGGTGGCGATCGTCGCGGAGCTCGGCGCCGGCGAACGCTGCGTGCACGAGCTGGTGGAGAAGCTGGGCGCGCCGCAGCCGCTGGTCTCGCAGCACCTGCGGGTGTTGCGGGGCGCCGGCGTGGTGCGGGGTGCACGGCGGGGCCGCGAGATCGCATACTCACTCGTGGACGAACACGTCGCCCACATCGTCGCCGATGCCGTCAGCCACGCGCGGGAGGGGTCATGATCGACTGCACCGAGCGACGCCTGGCCGCGCCGCGCCGCGGCCCTGAGCCGCGAGGGCCAGGAGAGCATGACGAAGGAGGCGCAGCATGACTGAGGACAGCACTGTTGTCCGGAACACCAAGCAGCGCAGTGCGGTCAGCGCCGTTCTCGCCGATGCCGAGGGCTTCAACAGCGCCCAGGAGCTGCACGCCATCCTGCGTGAGCGGGGTGAACGGGTCGGCCTGACCACGGTCTACCGCACGCTGCAGGGTCTGGCCGACGCCGGCGAGATCGACGTGATGCGCCCGCCCGGCGGCGAGCACCTCTACCGCCGGTGCAGCCAGGGCCACCACCACCATCTGGTCTGCCGGTCCTGCGGGCGGGCCGTCGAGGTGGAGGGCCCGGCGGTGGAGACCTGGGCGGACAAGGTCGCCGGCCGGCACGGCTTCGTCGACGTCTCGCACACCATGGAGATCTTCGGTACCTGCCCGGAGTGCGCGGCGAAGCGTTCCTAGCCCGCGCGTGGGACGCTGTCGCGCGTGAAGATGTACGCCGACCGGCTGCCCACCGCCGTCCGCCAGCTGCTGACCGATCTCCTGGTCGTGTTCTGGGTCTACGCCTGGATCCGGGCCGGTCTCTGGGTCAACGACATGGTCGAGAAACTCGGTGTGCCGGGCCAGAAACTGCAGGAGGCGGGCACCGGGATCGCCGGCAACCTCGGCGACATCGGCGGCAAGGTGGGCCGGGTGCCGCTGGTCGGCGACGACCTCACCGCGCCGTTCAACAGTGCCGCCGACGCCGCGAAGTCGATCGCCGAGGCCGGCCGCCAGCAGCAGGAGGTCGTCGACAATCTGGCGCTGACCATGGCGTTGCTGATCGTCGCGGTCCCGCTGGCGCTGGTGCTCTTCCTGTGGCTGCCGAAGCGGCTGCGCTGGATGCGCCGGGCCGCGGTGGCCGCCCAGGTGCGCACCGAGCCGGCCGGTCAGGACCTGCTGGCGTTGCGGGCCCTGGCCAGCCGGCCGTTGAACGAGCTGGCCAAGCTCGGCCCGGACATCGCCCAGTCCTGGCGCAACGGCGACGCCGCCGCGGTGCAGGCGCTGGCCGCACTCGAGCTCAAGGACCTCGGGCTCAAGCCCGCGAAGCCTCGTTAGGCTCGGCGGCGTCCTCGGCGAACTCCTCGTCGTCATCGTCGACCCAGTTGCGGCGGGTCCACGGGACGGCGGCCCAGAAGGTCAGGAAGAACAGCGCGGCGATGCCGGTCAGGATCAGCGCGACCCAGATGTTGGTCAGGTAGTCGGTGATCAGCAGCACGCTGCTGACCATCGAGATCAGCATGAACGCCAGGCCACCGGTGGCCATCTTGTGCGCGTAGCGGACCAGCTCGGGCTTGCGGCCCTGGCGGAACAGCGCCCGGTGGAACGCCACCGGCGAGATGATCATCGCGGTGGCGGCCGCGGCGGCCAGCAGCGCGACGATGTAGGTGTCCTTCTGGAAGTCGGTCGTCTTCGGGAAGCCGTTGCTGAAGGGCAGAGTCAGCAGGAACGCGAAGAGGATCTGCACGCCCGTCTGGGCCACGCGCAGCTCCTGCAGCAGGTCGGCGAAGTTACGGTCCCACCGCTGCTTCTCGGTCTCGTGCTTGCTCCGTCGCTTCTCGGCGGCCATCGAACCTCCTTCTCGGTGGACGGATGGTTGCCCGAACGTGAACGGCGTCAAACGCCGATGCGGGCCAGCGCCACGTCCGCCAGCGCGCGCGGCGCCTCCTCCGGGATCCAGTGGCCGATCCCCCGCAACGTCACCATCCGGTAGTCGGCCTCCACCCAGGTCGCGGTGGCCAGCGCGGCCGGCTTGCCGACGACCGGATCGCCGTCGCTCCACACGTACGTGGTCGGCACGGTGACCTTGCCGACCTTGGCGAGCTGACCGCTGGACAGGGCGCGGTACCAGTTCAGCGCGCCGGTGAGCCGGCCCGGCTCGCGCATGGCCGTGGCGTAGAGGCCGGCCCGGGCCCCGATCGGCCGCATCATCTGCCGCAGCGCCGTACCGCCGGCCCCGAGCAGCAGCCGCTCCGCGACCCGCGACCGGAACACCCCCATGTAGGCGAAGCGCAGCTTCTGCGACGGCTGGTTGTGCAGGGCGACACCGAGCCCGCGCGGGTGCGGCACGGACACCGCGGTCAGGGTGCTGACCCGGTCGGGGTGCTGGGCGGCGAGCAGCCAGCCCACCTGGGCACCCCAGTCGTGGCCGATGACGTGCGCCTTACCGATCCCGAGCTCGTCCAGCACCGCGACCGCGTCGGCGGTCGGCTGGTCGAGGCGGTAGTCGGCGACCGCGGCGGGGCGCGCGCCGGGTGAGTAGCCGCGCTGATCGAGGGCGTACGTCCGCAGCCCGGCCGCGTGCAGCCGGGGCAGGATCAGGTCGAACTCGCGATGGTCCTGCGGGAATCCGTGCAGCAGGAGCACCGGTGCACCGTCGGCCGGGCCGCCCTCGTACACGTCGAAGGTGAGACCTCTGGCCTTGATCTGCATGTGACGCCTCCTACGCTGTCCCGTACAGCCGTACGGTGTTAGCGTTCATCGAAACACAAGTAGTTCGACGAACATGCAATCCGACAGGGGAGCGCACAGCGCTGAGAGTGCGGGTGACACCGCAGACCCTCGAACCTGATCTGGGTAATGCCAGCGCAGGGAGCTCGGTCTTTCTCCAGCCGCGCCGTGTCCGGGAGACGTCCCCGGCCACGGCGTCGCGTCTCCTCCCGGTACGAGCTGGGAGGCACATCACATGCAGCACCGTTGGCGCACCATCGACATCGTCATCGCCTCGATCATCGCGGTCGCGTTCGGGGTCATCTTCTGGGCCTGGGGCCTGCTCTGGAACGGCCCGGCGGACGCCATCCCGCTGCCCGGCCGGGCCATCCTGTACGGCGTCTGGCTGGTGCCGGCCGTCCTGGGCGCCCTGGTCATCCGCAAGCCGGGCGCCGCCTTCTACACGCTGACCCTGGCCGCCCTGGTGTCCGTCGCGCTCGGCACCAGCTGGGGCTGGACGCTGGTGCTGCAGGGACCGATCGAGGCGGCCGCGGCCGAGCTGGTCTTCGCCGCTTTTGCGTACCGGGTCTGGAACCTGCCGGTGGCGGCTATGGCGGCGGCCGCGGCGGGGATCGCCGCGTCTGTCTACGACGCTTTCGTCTGGTACGGCGGGACGTCGTGGGCGACGTTGCGGCTGCCGTACATCGCGATCACCGCGGTCAGCGCCGTACTGGTGGCCGGCCTGGGCAGCATCTTCCTGGTCCGGGCGCTGGCCCAGACGGGCGTGCTGGACCGCTTCGCCTCCGGCCGCGAACGCGCCGCCGTCTAGTCATGACCGATTGCACCGAGCGTCGCCGGCCGGCGGCCGACGACGGCCGGGACCGCGAGGGCCATGAGGGCATGACAAAGGAGGCCTAGTCATGGGCGAGCTGGTCCTTCGGGGGTTCGGGTGGCGGCACGCCGGTCGTAGGGCGTGGGCGGTGCGCGGGGTCGACCTGCGTGTCGCGCACGGCGAGCGGGTGCTGCTGCTCGGGCCGTCCGGAGCCGGCAAGTCCACGCTGCTGGCCGCGCTGGCCGGGCTGTTGCCCGAGGACTCCGGCGAGTCCGAGGGCACGGTCGAGATCGACGGGCTCGACCCGCGCAAGGCCCGCGAACGGGTCGGCATCGTCTTCCAGGACCCGCAGACCCAGCTGGTCATGTCCCGCAGCGGCGACGACGTGGCGTTCGGGCTGGAGAACCGGGGCGTACCGGCCGGCGAGATCTGGCCGCGCGTCGACGAGGCGCTGGACCGGGTCGGCTTCGGCTACGGCCGGGACCGGCCGACCGCGGCGTTGTCCGGTGGTGAGCAGCAACGCCTGGCGCTGGCCGGCACCCTCGCGCTGCGCCCGGGCCTGCTGCTGCTCGACGAGCCGACCGCCAACCTCGACCCGGCCGGGGCGGCGCAGATCCGGGCCGCGGTCGCCCCCGCGCTGGGGGTCGACACCACGCTGATCATCGACGAGCACCGGGTCGCCGAGGCGCTCACGCTCGTCGACCGGGTGATCGTGCTGGAACCGGGCGGCGGGGTCCGCGCCGACGGCCCGCCGGACGCGGTCTTCGCCGCGCACGGCGACCGGCTGGCGGAGGAGGGGGTCTGGGTGCCGGGTCACCCGGTCGCCCCCCGCCGGGCCGTCTCCGGTCCGGGTGCCCCTCTGGTACGCGCGAAAGCCGTCACCCTGCGCAGCCGCCTCGCGTCCACCACGCTGACCGCCCACGAGGGCGAGGTGCTGGCGGTGACCGGCCCCAACGGCGCCGGCAAGTCCACTCTGGCGTTGCTGCTCGGCGGGCTGCTGAAGCCCACCTCGGGCACGATCGACGCTGTCCCGGGTGGG